>JAIMAA010000114.1 GCA_023512225.1 Candidatus Bathyarchaeota archaeon | reverse complement strand
AAAATCCATACCGGGAGGAGTCGAAATGACCAGATTGCCTTGGACATGCGTCTCTATCTTCGGGATCAAGTTCTGGAGTGCATAGAAGGAATCATCGAGTTAATCGAATCCCTCCTCCGGAGGGCTTGGGAATATCGATCTTCCCTAATGCCTGGCTTCACCCACCATCAACATGCAATGGTCACCACTTTTGGGCATCTTCTCCTTTCCTTTGGAGAGGCCCTTCTTCGAGATGCCTCTCGCTTGACTCACTGGTTTGACCTTTTCAATAAAAACCCTTTCACTTCAACAACGGGTGCAAGTTGGGAAACTTACATAAGCTTCTCCTTTCTCCCTTCTCCTCTCGGCTAGGTGAGAAACAAAAACTTGCACCCAACTGTTCTGGTTTTTAATTCAGAAAACTTAAAAACACACCAGCTCATTTTTGAATTGTTGGCATTGCCGAGGTAGCTCAGCCTGGGAGAGCGCCCGGCTGAAGACCGGGTTGTCGCAGGTTCAAACCCTGCCCTCGGCATCTTCACGTAAACTAGAGTTTTTCAGGAATGCCTCATGCCTTCAAAACTATAACTGAATTATTCTTTTAGTAGATGTTTCTAGAAGAGTATTACATTGGTATTTATTTAATCGAAGAAATTCTTTAAAATTTAGGAGGGAGGAAGATATGCTGAAAAGAACAGTGTATGTAGTGTTATTTGCTGTGCTTGCCCTTTTTTTGACTATGCCATCAATCAAAGCAGTTGGTCTAATGGGTGACTTAGATCATGACGGAAATGTCGATTTGAACGACGTACTCATTGCTGTGGAAGCCTTCGGAGCCCGTCCAGGACATGAAAGATGGAATTCAGAAGCAGACTTGAATGGCGACAGTGTAGTAAGCATGGCTGACATGATCATCTTAGTCAGTAATTTTGGCAATTAAATAACGTAAGATTTCAAAAGACTAACGCCTTTAACATCTCTTCCTGTCTTTATTTCTCTGCAAAGCGGGGAGCACTTACTCCTTTATTTATGGTTAACGTTCACTGCAAAATTGAATGATATAACCCTATAATTTTCACAGAAAAATACCCGCGTTTGTTGGTGGGATAATTTTTTCTTATTTGGTTGCCGCAAGATAAACTCTACCATCAATACTAGGCAAGTAGACTTAAAAATTCAAAATTTATGCTAAAATATAGGTGAAGAAAAAATGAAGTTCACTTATACAGGTATCCGAGTTAAGAACCTAAAGCGTTCTATTGAATTCTATACCAAAACAATGGGTATGAAAGAAATCCAGAGAGGAAAAATGCGGGCAGGTGGTACGTTTGTAGAATTAAAAAGTAAGGGGTCGCAGCAAATGTTAGAATTAAACTATTATCCACCTAGAACGAAATATTACGAAGATTATGTAGAAGGTTCAGAATTAGATCACTTGGCTTTTTGGTGTAAGGATATGCGAAGAAGCTACGAGAAAGTGCTTGCTGGTGGCGCGGCCTCTGCTATCGAACCGTGGGATGAGAATGGTTACACTTTAGCATTTGTTAGAGATCCTGATGGAATTTGGATTGAGTTGATTGGAAAGACCGTAAAGTTGACTTCAAACGAACCCGCTAAGAAACTTTAGGCGCATTTTTTTATTTCTCTTTTAAGGTGTGTCTGCAGTTGTGGATGTATGCCTTCCACTAATTGTTGTTCCTGATGCAGTTTACTTTTAGTGTTGCCGCTAGCTTTTGCAGGTCTTGTTTGTTCATCCATTCTGTTTTGAGGTACTGGCATGTTCTTTCATCTGGTAATCCTATTCTTCGGGCTTCTTCCACTGCGTGGCGGTAAGCTTCAATCTCTGTTGGCCTGTCAATGTAGCTGTATTGTTCGTCAAATAATTCACGCCCTTGCAGGAATTGTCGCGTGTGGACTAGCTCATGGATTAAGTCTAAGTAAATGTCAATTTTATCTCCTTTGTTTAGATAGTTAGTGTTTATCATCAAGTGTCCCTTTCTGCTGTCTACCCACATGTAGCCGCCTATCCACGTGAACTCAACCTTCAAGTTGCGAAGCACTTCTTCTGTTTTGTCGCCGAATATTCGTTTGACTGCTTCAACTTTTTCCATGCCTTTAAAGTAGTCAGTAAACGCGTATGCTGGGCGTCCAACACGTAAGATTCTGTCTAATCGAAGTTTTCGAATCAGACGCAACATTCTTAGCATTAGCAGTTCGCGTGCATCCATCCGCGTCATCACTTTGGGATAATTCTCGTTTTGTAACCTAATAGTCTTTATTAATCATTGTGTGTAGATTAGTTGGGAAAGGGTGAAAATGCAAAATGAAAGCTTTTGACGCTGTTTCAGCGTATCGTTTTATGGAGAGACTTGTCAAGGAAGTTGGAAATCGAGAATCAGGAACGGACAGAGAGCGCCAAGCAGCACATTTGATAAAGGCATGGTTTGAAGAGTTCGGGCTTGTTAATGTGAGGATGGAAGAGTTTGAGGTTCAGACAAGCCGCATTTTAAAGGAGGATGTTTCGCTTCCAGACAACACGCGACTTGCGTGTGCTGCAGTTGGAAATTCACTTTCAACTCCGCCGGAAGGTGTTGAAGGTGAAGTGGTTATGTTAGAGTCCTTTTCGCCAGAAGCATTGAAGAAAATTGAAGGTAAAATTGCTGTTTTGGGCATGGTTCCGTTTCAGAAAGATTTTGAAAAAATTTTGAAGGCTACGCCTTTAGCTTTGATTTTTCCTTCTCGAACTCCGTTGACTCCTACGATTTACCGTTCTGTTAGGGCTGAGTATGTTGAAAAGCAAAATGTTCCGGCAGTTTCAATGGCGCATGACGATGTGCTGAAGGTGTTGAAGGGTCCGCGGAGGCTTAGGATAATTACAGAAGTAGAGAAGGTAACTGCTAAAAGCCAAAATGTTCTGGGCGAAGTGCCGGGAGCTGTTGAAAGTGAAGACATACTTGTGGGCGGGCACTATGACACGGTTAGAAATGTTTTGGGCGCTCACGATAATGCTGCTGGAACTGCTGTTGTGCTTGAGTTGGCAAGGATTTTTGCGCATGAAAAACTGAATCGTACACTGAGGGTTGCTGCTTTTGGTTCTGAAGAACTTGGACTGCGAGGCTCCTTCTATCACGCGGAAAACTCTGAGAACACTCAGAATCTCAAGCTTTGTCTGGACTTTGACGTTCATGGAATACTGCTTGGCGAGTTAAGCGCGGTTGTCCTTGGACCAGAAGAGGTGAAGTCACTGTTGTCTTTTACAGCTAAGGAGCTTGGAATATCTCTTCGATTGAGTAGCGAGTTGGGAATGGGGGGTTCAGACCACATGCCCCTGGCCTTTTATGGCGTTCCTTCTGTTATGCTGTCACGTACTGGCGGAGCAGCCCAGATAATGCACACGGACCTTGAGGATTTGCGTTGGTGTGGTTCAGAGGCTTTTGCTCCTGTTGGTAAGCTGAGTCAAACACTTTTGGAGCGTTTGTTGAAGGCTGAAGAGTTGCCTTTTGAAAAGAAGATTCCAAACGAGATTGCTAAGGCTCTTGAGAAGAGATTTGAGGATTCGGGAATCAGAAAGAAGGCTGCGTAAGAAGTGCAATAAGCGATTTAGAAATTTGATTAGGGCCGTTAGATTAGAAAGTAAATGAGTAACGCCATTGGAAATGTTACTATAAATGATGGAATTACGTACTTGTAGACTTTACCTAACGTGCATTTGAAGTAGTCTGCTGTGAATGTGAAGCACAAGTGTGTTGGTGCAATTGTGTATCCGAGGTAAGCGCTGATGTAGATTAACGCCGCTACGCTTGGTGCGACAAGCGACGTTCCGCAAAGAATTGGAATGCTTATGGCAACTCCACTGACAGGCGAACCGGTTAAAACGCCTAAGATTGCTGGAATTGCTATTAGTAGTAGGATGCTGGTTGCGCCTCCTCCGTTTGTTACGAATGTTGAGAACACGTTGGAGATTTCCGGCGTCATCATGATTTTTCTTAGTAAGAATGCGCCGTAGGCTGCGGCTGTTATTCCGTAGATTCCCCAACTTTTGAATGGCTTCTTAAAGACTGTAAAATTCAGTTTTGAAATAACGATTAAAATTAGCAGCCCCACCAAAATTGCTATTACAGTGTGGAAACCTTCTAGAGCGACACCAACCGAGTCCATAGATATTGCAACAATTATCGTTGCTAGAATAGGACTGAAAGTGATGAGGAAAGTTTTGAAATTCGAATTTACTGTTTCTTCTTCGTTTGTTTTTTCTTCATTTTTGTATTTTGGGACTTTCCAGAAACCTATTATGAATCCAATTATTATCATGACGAGAACTACGGGAATCTGCCGCAAAATTATCAACGGTATTGCTACTCCTGTGAGCGCGGCGGTTGTGATTATTGGTGGGCTTAAAGGATAAACGGGAAAAACAGTGTGCCGGAACCAAATGTTCACGTATGCTTTTCTGTCAGGCTTTAGCTTAAGTTTTTCAGCTTCTATATCAACGAGTGGTGCTGACATTAATGCTCCGCCGGCGACTGGCAAAAGTCCTATGACTGCAGGTAACATGCTTAGAACGATTTTTGGGTTCTTGATTAGATTGCTTATGCTTTCACTTAGCTTGTTTATTATGGCAGTTTCTTTGTAGAGTTGGCTTAGCAGCATAATGCCAAAGGTTGCGAGTACGACTGAAATTGCTAGTGGGTCAGGTGGTTGTCTGCCAAATTATCAGTGGAATCGCCGCCCAGTCGAGTGCAAGCAACGCCAAAAGTAAGGCTGTCACGTTTAAGGTTATTCCCAGATTTACACGCTTATACAATAAAGCAATGAGAAACCCTAATGAGACGATTATTGCGATTGCCGGTTCTAATAATCCCAAATGTTCTGCTCCTTTTTTTGTGGCTTTGAGAAAAATTAGGATGTAATGGCATGCTCTTAATTCTTTTCCTTTGCTAATGAGGAAATCTTTTAAAATTCATAAGCGTGTTTTGCATGTTGATTGCCATGAAAAGAAAGGTTTTCGTTTCCGGTCCAATTCAAGGCATGGAAAAAGAACAGTCTTATAGAAATGTTATTCGTGAAATTTGTCTCAGGCACGGTTTTGAAGTTGTTGACCCCTGGGAACGCGAAAAAGTCATTTACAGCGGCACAGAAGATGGCTGGTGGAACAAGGTTCCAGCGGCTGACTTCATAAAAAGAGATTTAGAAGACGTAGAAAAATGCGATGTTCTAATCGCGTATCTTCCTACACTTTCAGCTGGAACTTGCATGGAACTCTTCTACGCCAAACTTAAGGGCAAAAAAACGATATGCATATGCAAAATTGAGAACCCCAGTCCATGGATAACAGTTCACTCCGACATAATCCTAAAAGATATCGGAGACCTTGACAAACTTCTAGACCAAAAATTTTAACAAAAGGCTCATGTTTAATGGCAAATGTTCAGAAAAGGAAAATAAGCACCAAAACAAAATCTCATTACCAATTTGCGGTTGTAGTCTAGCCTGGTCTAGGACATCAGCCTGCCAC
>JAIMAA010000113.1 GCA_023512225.1 Candidatus Bathyarchaeota archaeon | reverse complement strand
AAAGTAAGCCCTACTGGAAAAATAATCCCAGGAGATGGAGCAACCTACCACAAAGTAACCTTTTCACTACTGACCTTCTATCCTAAAATTCAAGAAGTGGTGGAAGGAGAAGTTGTAGAGGTGGCTGATTTCGGAGCTTTCGTACGCATAGGACCTGTGGACGCTTTACTTCACGTTTCACAACTTATGGATGACTTCATTTCATATGATGAGAAGCAAGGTGTCTTGTTAGGTAAAGAAACGAAAAGGAAACTCATGAGTGGTGACCAAGTTCGTGTTCGGATAACTGCAGTTTCGTTGGGCAGAGCGGGAAGTTCTGGAAAAATAGGTGTAACATCTAGACAGCCATTTCTTGGCAAGTTAGAGTGGATTGAACAAGAAACACGGAAAATAAAAGAAACACGCGAGAAGACACCAGCAGAGAAAGAAGAGGCTACTAAAAAATAGAGAGTGATAAGATGAGCGAGAAAGCTTGTCCAACATGCAGAATCATAACAAAAGAAAATGTATGTCCAAAATGCAAATCATCCTCTTTAAGCGATGATTTCGGCGGATTGGTGATAGTTTTTGACCCAGAAGGCTCAGCAATCGCAAAAGCTATGGACATCAAAGAGAAAGGACGCTATGCGCTAAAGGTTAGATAATGATGCCTCTCAAGTATAGCCTTACACCAGAACTGCGCATAAGACTTAAGAAACCTCTTGGCATGCTAATCCGAGGCTCATTTGCTGAAACCATGAAAAAATTCAAAGATATGGTGGACAAAGAAAAACCAGCAGCTATAATATCTGTAGGAGACACAGTCTCAAGAAATCTTGTAGAAAACCGCATACTTCCTCAACTTTTTATTGTAGATAACAGAGTCATGAGAAGAAGTGCACAACCTCTTCCACCTACAGAGCACAAAACTGTTAATGTTAAAAATCCTCCAGGAACAATAACCGAAGAAGCGCTCATGGCTATCCAAAACGCATTAAAGACTGATTGGAAAACTAAAATAGTTGTGGACGGAGAAGAAGACCTACTGACGCTAATTGCCATTTTATATGCGCCAGAAAACGCCTTTGTTGTGTATGGTCAACCTTATGAAGGAATCGTAGTAGTTAAAGCAACATCAGACAAAAAAGCGGAAATCGCTAACATTTTGAAAACAATGGAAAATGTTCGAAAAACTAAATAAGAAGGTACAGCATCAATCACTCCGCACGCGAGGAAATGTCATGGAAATCAAAATAGTCTCAGAGAAAGAGAATCCAGTGCTGAAGCGAAGGGAAATTTGTTTCCATGTCGAACATGACCAAACAGGTAGTACACCGCAAAGGTTGGAAGTTAGAAAAGCCGTTGCCTCTGCCCTAAAAAAGAACACAGATTTAGTTTTCGTTAAAAAATTCGAAACAAAAACAGGAACACGTTTTGCCATTGGAGTTGCGAACGTTTATGACTCAATTGAACAGGCAAAGCTTATCGAACCAGAATACATTCTTAAACGGAATGTACCGCCTGAGAAACCTAAAGAAGAGGAAAAGGGATAAACATGTCTAAAACTCCAGAAGAAGCCCCAAAAGAGAAAGAAGAAGAAAAAAAGGAAAAACCTGTAAAAAAGAAGAAAGAAGAAAAGGGCGCATTTGCCTTCTACAAAATAGAAAGTGACCAAATCTCGAGGCTACGTCCAGTTTGTGAACGTTGCGGACCTGGATATTTTATGGCTGACCACGGCGACAGATACACTTGCGGGCACTGCGGTTTTACACGATATAAAGTTGCTGAGAAATAAACAACTTTAAATCACGCGTTGGCGTGATACTCCTTGATGAGTTAAATGATAAGGGTAAACGTTTCCGTCTCCAATGTCTCGGCTGACCGTTTTTGGGACATTAGAAAGCCTATTCCGCCAATTCAGATAAACACGAACCTCAATCTTGTAGGAATGGAGAAGAAATCTGATGATTCTATAGAGGTTCCGTTTGTTTTAACAATAAATTACAACCCTTCAATAGCACAGATAAACCTTAAGGGAAAGGCTTACGTGGCCGGCGACAAGAACGAAGTTGAAAAGCTCTACAAGGAATACGAAGAGAAGAAACCTCCACCACCCGTTATAGTGCAGTCAATATCGAACGTTGCCTTCGTAGAGTCCATATTAATATCAAGAACCTTAAACATCCCGCCGCCAATTCCACTACCGCAAATACCACAAGCTAAGCCGCCGGGCAAAAAGCCTTCAGATATGGACTATAGTGCTTAAAATCTCGTAATGGATTACTTTAGAGGAACATACATTGAAGAACGAGAGGCGCCTATGCCTGGAGTTCCATGTTTTACAGGTTTATTTGTGATAGCAAATTCGCCTAGGTAATGTCCAATCATCTCAGGCTTAATTTCAACCGAAACAAATTCTTTGCCATTGTGCACAAGAATTGTAACACCAACCATTTCTGGAAGAACAATCATGTCCCGCACATGCGTTTTTACCGTGGCATTGCCTCCTTTTCTAAGCGCTTCCTTGGCTTTTCTTATGTTCTCAAGCAGTATCCTTTGTTCTACCCTGAGACCTCGATGGAGACTTCTCCTCTGTCTTGATGGAAGCAAGTTGATGAATTCGTCCATTGACATACTTTGCAGTTGGTTAAGCGTATACCCACGATATGTAAACTCTCTCGGCATTTTTCCTCAACTCACTGGTAACTCTAAACGCTATAAACCTTCTGCTACGCCTATGTAGCCAGTTTTTTCTTTTTCTGTCCTGCACCTCTAGCAGCGATTAATCCAACTTTCTGTCCGGGTGGCGCGCCATGCGAGGTAGTAGTGACTTTTCGTGCACTTCGCTTGCTACTACCATACGGGTGTACAGCAGCAACCATAGCTCTTCCCCTAGTTCTTGGATATTTACGTCCCTTAGCTCTCATCAAGTGGAATTTTGGACCAGACTTCAAGAATGGTTTTTCTGTTCTGCCAGCGCCGGAGACTACTCCGATTGTTGCCCTACAATAGTCACTCACATACTTCGTTTTCCCAGATGGAAGCCTAATTATTGTTCCTTGAGGAGTATGCGTTGCAACTATTGCATACGTCCCGGAAGACCTAGCGAGTTTGCCACCATCTCCCGGACGTAGTTCCACGTTGCACACCATAGTACCTTCTGGAATTTTTCCAACGGGAAGAATGTTTCCAACCTCAACCGGTGCGGTTCCGCCCATTTGGATTTGTTGTCCTTGATAAATCCCTTCCGGAACGATAGTGTAGCATTTTTCTCCGTTTTCGAATTTTGTTAGGGCAAGTGGAGTCCCCCTTCCAGGGTCGTGGGCCAACAGTTCAATAATGCCTTTTAATGATTTTTCGAAATATTCTTTCAGCATTGTCAAAGGATACCGTGCTGGGGCTAGTCTTTTGTGGGTAGACGCCCTAAAGGTGGGGCCACCGCGTCCTCGTCTCTGAACACGAATTCTTTTTCCCATTAATCATTCCTCAACATAGTTTACAGTATTCCAAGTTTAATTGCGACGTCTGCCGCTTTGTAGTCTGGATGAAGCTTTACAAAAGCCTTTTTTTCTCCTTGCGGCGTTATCAGAAGGTTGACTTTTTCAACTTTGACCTCGTAAAGTTCTTCCACCGCTTTTTTCACGTCACTCTTATTTGCCTTCAGATTAACGGCGAAAACCAGTTTGTTTTCCTTTTCAACCATAAGGCTGGCGGCTTCTGTCATTAACGGGTAAAGTATAACATCATAAGGGTCCATTATGCTTCTGTTCCTCCGCCATAGAGCTTGTTAAGCTCTTCAATCGCGCTGTTTGTCCATATGGTTAACCTTCCCGAATGCGTGCCCGGAGCAAGAATTTCTGCGTTCAAGCTTCTAACAGAAACCACATCTAAACCAGGTATGTTGCTTGCGGCGTCCATTATTCCTTTGTTCTCCGTCACAACTATCAATGGACCTACTGCATGTTTGATTCTTCTCCCTCTACTCTTACCTCTTCCAGCACGAACCTTTCTGCTCTCTTTCACCCGATAAATGTCCGAGAGAATCCCCAAGCGCGTGAGTGCCTCCTCAACTTCCTTGGTTTTCTTTAATTCTGCCAAATCATCGGTAACTATTAACGGAATTTCTGGAACGTCCTCAATTGAGTGACCGCGAGAAGCCACAACCACCTTGGATGCAGTCGCGGCTATCGCAGACCTCAAGGCAAGACGCTTTTCCTTCTTAGGGATTTGTTTAACGATTTTCTTTTCTGGAGTTGGCGGATGTGCCACTCTGCCGCCTACTGTTCCCGGAGCAAAGGCGGCTCTTCCTGCCGGGCCTTTTGTTCTGGGTATCCTAGCTATGCCCAAACCAACGCCTCTGGATTCTGCTGAGGTTCGTTTTCCAGCCAAGGGGTCTCTGCCTTTTGGTTGGAATCGGCTTGATTGGATTGCTAGAACTGCTCGTTTTATAACGTCTGGTCGTAGTGGTGTTTCAAAGACTGGGGGAAGTTTTACTTTTCCAACGGGTTTGCCTTCAAGATTAAAGATTTTGACAGCCTTCTTGACCATTCGCGTTCACCAGCTACTTGCCTTGTGGAGATTCAAGAGATACGGATACAATTTGTGGTGGTTCTTCAGCAACTTGTTTTGGTGGACGTGCTGGATATCGCAACCTTATTGGACGTTTTTCGGTGCCTGGCAGACTACCTTCCAACAAAAGGTATGGGCCGCGGACTACGCCGTATCTTAGAAAACCTCCTTTCGGGGTTATTTCTTTTCCATCTGTGCCTATTTTTAGTATGCGTTTGTTGTATTCTGTTCTTTGGTGGAAACCCATTTGTCCTGCTCTTGGGATGGTGTACATTACGTGATGGGGGTTCCATGGGCCTAGGGTTGCTATGCCTCTTTTTGTTTTTCTTCCTTTGTGTTGGAGTATTGTTACTCCCCAGCGTTTTACTGGTCCTTGGAAGCCTTTGCCTGTTGAAACGGCTACTACATCAACGTATTGTCCTTCTTTGAATATTTCTGTTGGGGTGATTGGTTTTCCTAGTATGCTTTTTGCGTATTCAAATTGTTGTTGAATTGTTCCTCCGCCAATTTCTATTTCTACTATGTCTGGTTTTTTCTTTGGAAGGCTTGTTTGTTTCGGTTGAGTTATGGCTATAACACGGATTTTTGCTATTTTTGATAGGTTTTCTTCAATTTTTTTCAGTTGTTCAGGGTAGAGGGTTCGTGTTTCGCCTGGGAAAGCTCTGAGTCTATTTTCTATGCGTACGCGTATATCCACAAGGTCATCATAGATGTCCACTAATCGCCTAAGCTCTAAATATTTCTCAAAGGACATTTCTTTCTCCATTCACAATCACCATCCAAGGTCCTTGTTGCTGCTCAACTGATTTGTAGAAAAAATAAAGGGGGGATTAGGAGCAGCCATGTTGGCTGGACCTGTTTACTTGCGTTTTCTCAGGGCGTAGAGGTTAGCTACGCCTATGATGATGGCTATTATTACGGCTATTGCTAGTCCCGTAAGCGTTGGTGTGTAGTCTGTGGG
>JAIMAA010000112.1 GCA_023512225.1 Candidatus Bathyarchaeota archaeon | reverse complement strand
CAAGAGCGTCCCAAAACATCCCAAAAGGTCCCAAAAAGTGCCAAAAGGTCCCAAAAGGTGCCAAAGCCTCCATGGAGTTGCTATAACGCGCTGTGAGTTGTCAAAGGGGGCCCCCACAAGCGCCACTACGAGCCTCCTCAAACAACTACAAAGTTATATGTCCGCTACAACGAACACATAACTTAATGCTTAACTCTCACTTCTCAATAATCTCTTTAACTGCCTAATTAAACTAGGACTAAGATCTTCAAGTGTTAACTCTTTTTTCTCACCTTCTTGACTTGGCTTATCATCATCGCTACTCAATAACCCACTAACAGCTCCTGAAATGCCTCTGATTAATCTCCCTGGAATACTAGCGAGAAGACTTGCTAAATCGAATTTCCCTCCTGAGTAGATATCGACATCTATAGGATAGCTAACTTTTCCAAGAGTAGCAATAGCTGCTCCAGGTTCAATGCCTACACTTTGAGATACGGTTCCGTTATTAATATCGACTTTACCTGTATAAATCACTACTAAATCGATCTGTGGCAACCATGATGGCTCTGTACGGTTATTATTACAAGTCACAGTGATTTGGAAATTCCATGTTCCCTTTTTGCCTGGGAAATCCTCATTGAGAAGGGCAATATCCGTTCCAAAATCGAGTGCTAAAGGAGCACTAGTTCCATTGAACGTTCTAGTAATTGGCTGATTATAGACGCTAATACTTTGGCCTGAGAAATTACCCCAACTTATCTTTAATCCATTTTTCACACAAAGCTGATATAAGTCATATTGAGTAAGCGTTGACAAAACCCCTGATCTATTGTCCCAAGTTATATTGATATTCGTAATGGGGCAAAAACTATCAGCATCATTGAATGTTAACTGTTGTCTTGATTTAGAAACCGAAACGATAATACGATGAGGAATTGTTTGGAACTGGACTGTATTTGTAGTGAGCTGGAATGTTGGCTGAGATGGAGTTACTGGGGTTGTGAACTGGTATATGAAATTCTGTATATTCGCGAATGGATACGATAACGTTGTTGGGGGTGCTATGTATGTTGGCAAAGTTTTGTAATACAAGAGAAGCGATGGCTGATCAAAAGAAACTTGAACGCTATTGTATGTAACCAAATCATTCGTGCTTTGTCTCCAAATTCTCTGAAGCGCTGCGGGATCAATGCTCATATTGATGATAATGTTGTTGATCATAGTAAAACCGGGCCTACGGTACCAGAATTTGTCATGAACCAAAGGCGAAATGATCAAAGGCTCTGTAATCGTAATTCTGAATGTGGCTGTACCACTTTGTGTAGCTCCGCTTAGTACTGGGTTTCCTGCTGGAGGTTGAAACACTAAAGGTAACGAGTTTCTGCTTATGTGATCGACCGAGTCTCCATAGCTCCCAAATGGGGAGGTCACAAATAAATCGCTCTGATTGTAGTATAAAGTCTGATCGGGATATGAAGCTGTACTACTCATGGTACTCATTTGAGTTTCATGATCAAAGACGTAATACATTAATTTCGGTACTATCTCAGATGGACGAATCGTAACGCTATGATTATTAAGCTGAACTGTTAAATTCTGAACGCATTGATGTAAAGGGTATTGGCAAATGCCTGAATACAAAGTATTAATGACATTTGCCTGTGTTACTCCAGTCTTAATTGTAGCATTCACTGTAATTACGAAAGTCATTGTAACTCTGAAATATCTAGCGATAATGACACTAGGGTTAGGGGGGATAACGTTCCAGTTAATATAACTCTGAGAAAATGCTGTACTAGGGTATGTAATAATTCTGAATTCTTGAGGTGATTCTGTTACTATTTGTTTTGGAACCACATTCTCGGTAAGATCAATCACGGGATCAATCGTTCTGAAAAATGTTCCAGCCATGGCTTTACTGTATTTTTTTATTTAGTCGTAACCTTTATATGCATAAAATTTATTTTTACTAACGAAATAAATTTTGATGCTACAAGAATCTCCTGGATTGAGATGGATTTTGTGAATGCTTTGATCATTTCTTTGGTACCAAAACGTAAAGCTAAGTCTATCTAACTGATTATCGCTAATGAGATCGATCCATCTGAACTGAGATTGAGGGTAATAAATGAGCTCTTCGTATTGTTCCCCGAATTGCTTAATGTGAATGCTGAAATCGCTCAAAATTCCAAAGGTGCTGATGTATGAGATATTGCTTGGATTTATAGCGTTACTGATTTGGGGCAATTGCTCTTGTCTTATTGGAATATTTGTAGAAACGATAATGCTCTGAATATCATTGAAGCGATTGCCTGTGTGAAACTCGGAATGGAGCATAAAGCCATTGTATCTTGTTAGCCCTGATGTGCTGGAGATCACAGGGGCTCCAGCGACATCATAGATTGCTGAGAGATAATAGACTCTCTGCATTAGGTAAAGCTCGAAATACCCAGGAATAACGGTAGAGGGTCTAGCGGGTAAACCCCCAATGAAATAAAATAAATCAGGACTCAGTATAACTTGAACTACGGGATTTGATCCGCTAAAGAACTGGGTAGGAAATACGAAACAGAATCTATCTTCGTGATAGACTAGATATGGAGGGGTATTAGCAGGAAATCCCTGCAGTAAAGTATAGGCATTTGATAATAAAGTATTGACCTCTGTAACGAACTCGCTAATGCTAAAAAAATTATTGGTAACTACTGTGCTAGCACTGAAATTGTTGTTGTTAAATCTGAAAGTCACCTGAAAATACATATCCTTCATGCTAAAGGCGGGATAGATGGTATCTAACGGAATTCTAAATCTTGCAATAGTAAGCTTATAATCGCTGCACTTAGGCAATAAAGGCTTCTCAAGAGAAGCATCAATGGTCGCATCAATGCTTTTACCACTATTGAGCGGATTGTATAGACTAAGATTAGCAACGATGTTCTCATCTTTTTGCTTATAAACCTGAGTTATTACAGAATCTAGAATGGAGGTAACAGGGCCTGTAGCAGTATTTGCTAAAAGATTTTTAGCCATGTTTTTTTCTATAAAAATAACTTTAAAAATGCTATTTCCCTCAGAGCAATCCCTTTTCTTTGGGAATGGCCTGAGTGAGGCTGAGGTACAACTTAGCAATCTCGATTTCTACAAGATTCTCCCCAAAATAACAAAGAGACCTTTTAAGGTCATGAAATATTTCGAGATCCCAACCAAAGAGCTAGTCGACTATAACATCATCCTCTATCATTACCCAGGATTTATTGGCCATTGGACTCTTCTCTGTATGGACAAAAGTTTACAGAAAGTGTATTTCTTTGATCCATATGGGAGAGACGTAGATACGCAATGGCCTTATCTCAAAGGATATCTTGAGAATGGCACGGAATACTACATTCTCAAGACATTGATAAATCAATCAGGGTATCGCTACTATTACAATCCATACAATGTTCAAGGGTCTTTAAAGGAATATTGCAATGATAGAGAGTGCAAAACCATTGCCCAGAACGAGTGTGGAGAGATTGTTTGTTATCGAATACTAAATAGGGACTTAAGCGATCTTGAATTTTATCATAAGTGCCTTAAAATAGGACCCAAAAAGATATTTGAGATAATAAAAAGCTACCAAAGCGCATAGCGCATTTAAGCATTGCTAATGGACCAATACAAATGGTACGAGCATTACTCGTATCTATTGGAAAGGGATGACATTTTCGAGATTTTCTTTCCAGGGAGGCATAAAACCAATAATTCAGACTCGTTACAGAATGACTGTATTATCATAAGCTCGAAGAAAGGCTCAGGTAAAACAGAGCTTTGCAAAATGCTCATGTATATCTTTTCAGAGCATGAACGTGACGACAAATTCATTGTATTTTGTGGAGTTCCTGATCTATACTCAGACATGGAAGAAGTTATAGGTAAAAAGCGATTTCTTCAAGTGGATTTAGATGAGATTGAGATGGAGGGGGATTTTGATGTCCCCAGTGTAGCCTTTTTCAAGGATATTTTTGTAGTTTTTGATGATACCGAAAAGCACGAATCTAAGGAGATCGAGAAAATGCTATGGAGATTGGTAAATACCCTAGCACAAAAAGGGCGAAATTTCAGAGTAACTTTAGTTTGCATTCTTCATCAACTCAATAAAGGAATTACGAGCACCACCCTCCTGAGGGAGATGGATGCTTTAATTATTTACCCGAAATTTTTTGATATGAATACATTCAATACCATTATTCACCACATAGGGATTCCAAAAGATATAGTCGCGGGGTTGTATAGATTGAATGAGAGGTTTATACTTATTCGTAATTCAGTGCCTCAATATTTCTTTTTGGGGACCTCAATGGAAAAAACCGAGAATTACAATAGGATCCTAAAGTTAGCCTATGGAAATGACATGGGGAGCTTTTCACAAAATGAGGATGAAGAAGACGATTTAAAGGAATTAATTGCTAGTTTAAAAAACGCAGGGCTTATGAATAACAATGCAGAACCAACTAAATAGGCTTATCCCTGATATCAATGGCAAAAAGGAAAATTCTGTAAAATCCATTATCTCATTGATCAAAGAGATAAACGATGAGTACATTACTCTCTCGGAATTAATTGTAGATACAGGGTTTACTGGGGTAGAAGACAATTTTAGATTACGTGAGAAGCTCAATGATATCATATACCAGATACGAAAGGCACAAAACTTTGTGATAAAGATTAAGAACAAGAATAAGAAGGAATAGATGCCACAATACTATATGTCTCCTTTTGGAAACATATAGTATAATTAAAGTCCCATAACCACTGATGATCCCTGGAGATTGGTAACATTTGTTCCAGCCATATTAAGAAGACTAAAAGTTTGTCCTGCATTTAGGACATCGATATTAACATTATTTCCTGACCATATAAACGCAGTTGGAAAAATTAGCCCTAGTTGACTTATATATGGAGAGGGAAGAGTATTATTAACACTATTTTGGTTTACCCCTAAAGATGTAAGGTTTATCTCAATAATGTAAATCTTTATTCGAACTGCAGGGGAGGTTTTCGGCAATAAAACCCCATAAACTGAGTATGTCCCTGTAGCGGGTGCATTTAATGGTTTATTAGTAAAACCTGCTATTGGTACGATAGTCCTAAAAGGAGCAGAAAGGTATTGATTTCCGCTCACGCTTTGGCCTGGTATTATTTGATTCCCAACACTCATTGTTTTTACGTATACTTTTATTTTTTAACTGAAATTCGGTGTATCTAAAACCACCAACCATGAGTTATAGACGGGGTCCCCTGGGTAATTAGCGCTTGCTTTTATTAACAAATGTGACATTGTATTTCCTCCCCAATTAGCAATAACCTGTAATGGGCTAATATCGATATCTGGTAAGAAAAACAATAATTCTTTGTTCTGTGCTGTAATATTCAAGAATGGACTAGATACAGCGCTTGGTCCTGACCATGTAGCGCCTGTTACTGTAACAAATATTAAAGTACCTGTATTCGGCAAAATATTGCCGCCATCTGTTATTATTGTCCATGTAACTACTCCACCTGTAAATTGCCCTCCCAAAGATTGGGAGTTAGTGAGTGGACTATCATAATTTG
>JAIMAA010000111.1 GCA_023512225.1 Candidatus Bathyarchaeota archaeon | reverse complement strand
CTCAGCAAAAGGTAGAATTCCATTGAGAAATTTTTCTTCCTCAGCAGTTAAGAAATCGGAAGAAATCTTGTCACCTTTAGCAATCTTGTTAACCAATTTTCTATAGCGAGCACGAACCACTTCGCGAACCATACGCTTGACATTTTGCATTTCTTTATCGAGAAGTTTCGCCTTTGCCGTTTTTTTGTCAAGCATTCGGCTTTCTTCTCCAAGTTTTCTCATATACTCAGTGATTTTGAGATAAAAATCTCGAGGAAGTTTGCCTAATTCAACGTTTTCAAGCTCATTTTTCCAGATTTCGTATAGTTCATTGTACATTTTTATTCACGTTCTCTACTTGTTTTTAGTGTGATTTTTGTAGTAACAAATCTTCGCCATGCTTTATATCCATCGCGTAACCCTTTCAGTATATTTACCACTGATAAGGGCTCCACTTTAATTTGGACATTAGATTTTAAAACGTAGTCCCTTGGTGGAAGAAAAGTGTAGCGTAAGAAATAAGGAAAAGTGATTTTTGTTTGAATGAAGAAATTTTTGAAGTAGAAGTAGGTTTGGTTGCGAACGTACCAGTATAGCCATTCTGTGCCTACTTGTTTGCCTTTGAATTTGTGCCAAACCAGCGCTTTCGGATTATAAATTAGCTTGTAGCCAAGCCTTTTGATACACATGCAAATATCTGTGTCATCTCTATAGCTTGTTCCCAAGTAATTTTCGTCAAACCCTCCTACTTCCTGAAGCACGTCTCGCCGAAAGGACATGTTGCATCCAATGAAAGAATCAACTTCTCTAGGATTGTTTAACGGGATGTCAAAGTTTCCGACAACAAACCCACTGTTGAAAACTTTCCCTACTTCGCTTCTACTTGTTTTTACATAAAACTTATCGGATTTTCCATAAGGGATCACTCTTCCCCCAACTCCGCCGACTTTATTGTTTGAATAAGGCTCACTGATGTATCTCAACCAATCTCTATGAACGACAACATCATCATCCAAAAAGGCGACCATATCCCCCTCAGCTTCAGAGACCCCTATGTTTCGGGCATGTTGCCGGTTTCTTTCGTTTATAGAAATGTACCGTATTGGAAAACGATCTCTCAATTTTTTAGTATCATCAGTAGAGTTGCTATCTACTACTATAACTTCGTGTGGCTTATCTTCCAAATTAAAGAGGGAGGTTAAACATTCCTGCAAATCTACGCATCTGTTGTATGTGACGATTACGATTGATACTTTTATTGCCAGATGACGCTCACCTCAAGCAATATTTAACTTATAACCTCTGCTCGGTTTTTACAGACAAGCAATACGGCAGCGGCCGTAGGCAGCTCTGCCTCTTGATTCTTGTAAGGACCAAACGTTTCATCGCCAATTCTGAAAGAAGGCGCATCTGAAACATGAACTTTCACTTCTCCACTTTTGAAGACCACAGCGTCTTTAAACGGGTCAAAACTATCTATGGCTGACGCCGGAAACTCGACTTTTTTTAAACCAGTCTTACCATGCAAGGTGTCAGCCAAACGAATCAACCGATGCACATCTGTAGTGACAACAGTATCAATTTTCGCAGATTCTAGTTTAACAACATACTCTATTATTTTTCGCCAACTTTCTACACTAACTCCCTTGACGCGACCAAAAGCCTTCCCATCAGACCAAAATTTTAAGACTCTCTCTTTATTCCTTAGTATCGCGTTTGAAACATTACTCTTGAGACCAATTTTCTTAAGGTCATCTTCCTCAGCTTTCTGAATGAAGTGCTGCAGTCCCAGCGTTAGGCGTTTACGCCAGCCAAAATCACTTGGTTGAGCATGAAGAGTTGGTGATTCTTCCTGATATTTTTCATCTAACCCATGGAAGAAGAAATTGAATCCTAAACCAGAACAGTAGTCAACAATTTCCTTACGAGCAACCGTATCCAACATTTGAACTGCTTCATTTTCTACGTGCACATGATAGCCGCGGTGCCCAGAAAAAAACACGTGCGTTTCTTTATCGGAAAAACCAAAATCATTCATCAGCATATCTAAGACTTTAATGGTTTCTTCCTTAGCAGATTGCAAACAAACCTCACAAGGCCACGTATTAACCTCAAACTTCTCCTTTCCACAAATAGGGCATTTGTCAGGCGCAATTCCTTTTCCAGAAAATCCACAAGCCCCGCAGGTCCAATAGTCATGCACTTTATCACATGGGGTGGGTATGTGGTCTGCGTCAATGTCGAAAATCAAATCAGCGCCTAACCAGCCTTTCTTGTCCATTTCAGCTTTTGGGTCACCATAATAAGCGCAAGAATAATATGCGTCAAAAGGAACAAATTCTTTCAAAAAATTCCGCAATTCGTTCTGATTTGCGAAAGCCTTGTGGCGCATCATAACGTTGTCAAATGAGATAAAGCCAAACTCTCTTTTTTCAATAATGCGCGGGGCTACAACTTCACAGTCTTCGCTACTATAGTAATCATGAAATAACTTGTTAATGAACAGTCTTGACTGCACTTGGCATCCTCTTAAGTATTGATAGACTAGTCATTCATATGTAACAATATTCGACAGAAACCAAGATAAACACTTTATGCAACATATTAGGGAAACTCTTCAAAAAAAAGTTTTCCAGGAGGCAGCCACATAAGTTTTAGAGAAGCGTCGCCATCAAGTTCGGCATAGAAAACAGAAATTTTGTGCTCGCCGGCAGTTAATTCCACACTAAAAAGGTCTGAATCAGAGACATATGAATTGTAAACTAGAACGCCGTCAACGTAAATCATAGTGCAGTTATCCGCAACAGCCTTAAAAATGTAATTGCCTGGAGTTTCAACATTAAAGGATCCATCAATGAAAGAAGAGAAATAATTCCTACTTATAGTAGGAAACGGTGACATATACCGAAAATTGAACGACGGGGTAAGAACCACTGACGAAACCGTTGGAATGCTGGTAAAATATAGAAAGTCTGAACTGAGAAGCTTAGGCACTGTTTCCCAAGGAGGTTTCCAGAACAAAAATAGAGGCTCATTTTGTTCAGTTACATTGTACTTGAATTGCATGGTGTGAAAACCTTTTTCTAGCATAAGCTTTGATGAACTGTCTTGAAAATCTAATAGTGTTTCATGATTAATTGAGAGTTGCCGATAATTACTCGAATTTGACACAATATAGAAACTGTATTCTCCACTCACAGGAGCAAACAACCATCCTTCCCATACAACATTTAATTCAGAGCCATTTCTGTAAGGATTTAGTTTTTCAAACAAGGCAGAAGAGACCGTCACATTCAACACGGTTTCATTAAAAAGTGGAACACCATCAGTTAATGAACCGTTGTATACGGTCACCAACAAGCCCTGATTGTACAAGTCAACATCAAAACCATTGTCAAAAAGACTAATAGAAGCATCTGCATATTCCTTTTTAAGTAGCCAAACATAATCTACAGAAGTATATATGCCATAGCTCCCGTTTTCAATTAGGCTCAAAGCATATTTTTCCATATTCTCAAAGTACCATTCAGATGTCGTATCAAATAAAACGAAGTCGGGAGAAATATTTTGGAGGAAAAACTCCACGGCACTAACGTTGCCGGCGCTAGATGAGGCATTCCATTCCCACATAGCATACGCATACATACGTGGGCTCACATGAGGATGTATATTATTCTGAGTCATTATTGACGCATCAGACGGCACTAATTCTAAGATTCTGTTTAATGCCATAAGATGCTGAGAGGAGCACCAGTTGACTTTGCTTGCAAGAGCACCAAAGTGAGGCTGGTAGAAGAGGACAGTATAAGAAATTACTAACACTGACATATAGAATATCGCTAACACCTTCTTGCTCATGCCTCTAAAAGAAAGATTAAGCGAAAAGAAAGATCTAGCCATGTTTTTCAAAATAGAGAGTCTTTTGCTTCCTCGAACAGCGGATATGAATACAAACGGTACAGCAAACGCGACATACTGATAGCCTATAACCACATAGTAAGGCGGATAGTTGGATAAGAACACTGCCAAGAACCAAGGGGCGCAAATTAAAAGAGACGGAATATCTAAAAAGGACAACAAGCCCACTGGGATTAGCAGTCCAAAAATATAAAGAATCTTGTCGCCTAAAGAAGGCAATATTAGCTGTAGAGTTCGCAATGGATTAACCACAACATTCCATAGCAGTCCCAACGGATTATGCACAGGATCTCCAAACTGAGCCCAATTTCTGTTCGGAAGCACCGTCGGGTTACAGATGAAGATAACTGTTCTCGCGATTATGTACCAAGAAATTCCTAAAATTATCGTCAATATTGAAGCAGCTACGGTCTTGTTAAATAAAAACCTATAATTGAGATTTTTAATTGAATTTTTGATTTCTTTTCTTTCAGTCCAAACGCCATACAAACCAAAAAATATAACGATAAACGGAACGAATTCCACAACTGACAATGCAAGAATTATGAACAAGAAATACTTGAAAAATTTCTTGCTGCTGAAGTAGTAAAACGCAAAAAAGAAAAAAAGCGGCAGAAACGCCTGCGTGTGAAAATCAAAAAGGTTTACACCTAATAAGGGCGGATAAATCAAATAGAGAAAGGAGAAGAGAAGAGCGTATTTCGGATTCTCGGTTTCTTTTAAGCCAATCAGATAAAGCGGAACCGCACCTAATGCTATTATAAAAGATTGAAAGACCAGCAAAGACGCTGTGCTTTGGAAAATCTTGTACACTGGAATCACTAGGAAAAGTACAGGAGAAAAGTGTATCCCAAAAAAACACCCGTTAGGGTTTATAGGTAGCTCAACAGTGTACCAGAAAAATTTGCCGGCGTTCGCGGTTGACCATATACTTTGTTCGTAAATGCCTAAATCCCAGGCCGTTGTCAAAAATAGATTGTGCTTTAGTATGGATATGTAAGAAAGTACTATAGTATATGTTAAGATGGAGATAAGCAATAATAAAGGAAATTTATGAGAGCGCACATAGCTCTCAACATTCTCCGCAAACCTAGAGCGCATGTATTTTCAGCCGAACTAGTTATATCTGGAGCTTATTCTTATTTTTATCTAAACCATCAAAATATGTTTAGGAAATATAAGAATAGGATAAGTGACAAAAATCCTCAAGGAGTGATATGGAGAATAATGAACGACTGCTACTTGGCTACTTCCCCTTGAAAGAATTCAGACGACAATAAGAAGTGATTGCTAGTGAAAGAAAAAGTAACAATAATTTGTGACCCACTGCTCAGCGAGTATGGTCCCACGCGCCCTCCAGTACTAATAGCAAAAGAGCTTAGAAAACACAATTATGATGCAAGTTTGATATCAATTCTCGCAAACGAAAAAATAAAGAAAAACCTAGAGTCGGATGGCATCGGTGTTAACGTGATTGGTGGCAGAACACCTCTAAAGAGCGAATCATTAACATGGTTTTACTTTTGGCTTTTAGAAGGATTTTTCTCTGTAAACTCAAAAAAATTAAAAAGATTGAGATTAACACTGGATGGAACCGTTCTGAATTTCTCTAACACAATAATTTTTCCTTGCAAAATTTGGTATGCTCAAGGTCCACCAACTGTTTTGCTGGATAGAACAAAAGATTACCTAGCGC
>JAIMAA010000110.1 GCA_023512225.1 Candidatus Bathyarchaeota archaeon | reverse complement strand
CCTTGGCTTTTGCCCCTCTAAAGCCCCTTTATCATAAAGTAGCCCCAAAGCCTAAAGCCTATTTTTTCAAAAAGCTTCTTTGCGTTCTCATTCCAATAGTTGACAAGGAGACCTACTTTTTCGACCCCTATGGACTTCAAATACGCCATGGTGTTTTCTAATAGGGTTGTTCCGACACCCATGTTTCGATATTCTTTGATAACGTAAAGGTCCCAAATGTATGCGGTCTTCCAAGTGATATCCATAACAACACCCTCATAATTATGCAATCTTTTAACTGAAATGCAGTAGCCGACAATTTTATTGTTAACCAATGCGGTTTTAACGAGGTTTGGATCATGGCGGCTTATTCCAAGAACAGTTTTTACCCACTCGTCCAGATATTCCTGCGGAGGCTCCCAGCCCGATTCCTTCTCGCACAGCTTACGCATTTCTCTTAAATCTGTAATTTGATTTTGACTGAAATTGCACACTTTTACCTCGATCATTTTCAAGCACCCAACCTTTTCAGCGCCCAGCGATTCTCAACTGCATATTCCTCGGTTTGTGATGCACCCCGCACACCCACGACAAGGCTTTTCCACAGTCAACCCCCAACCACAATCAAATTATTCAAAACCACACTTAAAAATTGCATACAGCAAAGGCGCACACAAGCCTATCCCATCTGCACGCAAATATGAAGCTGACTTATTCTGTTAGTGTCTCTTAACAGAACATAATTGTCTTCGCTTAGTGCATTATTAAGTTTTTTAATTTCGGCACTTTTTGTTAATTTTCCTTTGTTTGAGGTTCGATTATGAAAATGGCTGTTGCTATGGCTGTTAAGGTCATTGTGGTTAGTAGTAAAATGAAAGGGGTTATTGGAGAAACTACTTCATACAAGAAACCGCCCAAAATTAACGCTCCAGAACCGAGGATGCAGTCAACAAAATTTGAGAAGGCCATAACCTTTCCTCTATACTCTTTTGGCGTTAGGTCAGCTTGCAGGGAGGGGTATGCGGTAAAAACTAAGGCATTGCAAGCTGCGGAAGATGCGGCGAAAACGTATAGCCCTATAGGATTGCCGTGTAAGAACAACGCGATTCCAAGAGCACTGAATATGGACGATAAAATCAGTGGCTTCTTTCTGCCATAGGCATCCACTAACTTGCCTATGGGAAGCAGTAGAGAATAAAAGATTATGGAATTAAAGGTTTGTAGCATCGCCCATTGGAATTCGCCCACTTCGAGGACTTGGCTTGCATAAAGCACGTAGTATGGCATGCACATCCGAACAAAAAACGTTACAGGCGTGAAGACGATAAAAAGGTAGAACATAGTTTTTGGAACAAACTTCCACACATTTACGCATTCTCTAAACGCTTTCGGATACTCTTTAACGAGGTTTCTTAAAGAAAAATTACTTTCAGATTTTAACGTTTCCCTCAGCCTAAGAAGTATTATTCCAGAAATAAACCAGCAAGCTGAAACGATAAAGTATGCTATTCTCATGCCGATCACCAAACCATATTTTAAATATAGGACTCCTGCGACAATTGGAGAAAGAATTGAAGTGACACCAGCCCACATGGATAGAGAATAACCTAAACCACGTTTTTCAGGAGGCAGTGAGTCTGCAACAATAGCCGTGAATGCCGGCTGAGACAAAGCCAACATACCAGCCAATATTTCACCAACAAAAATATAATGCCATGTAGGCGCTGCAGCAAAAAACAGAAATGTAAACGCCCTGGCAAAACTTGCACCAGCAATCAGAGTTTTCCTTCCATACTTATCTGCCCAATAACCACCAGCCAATTGGAAAAAAGCCATCACAAACCATGACAAAGACAAAACAACTCCAATCAAGAAGGGCGAAGCCCCCAAAGACTCAACATAAAGCGAATAATAAGTGTCGGGAAGAAGATGCGCAAAATCCGTAAACGCCCAAACAATCAGAAGTAGAAAAACGTTCCCAAACACGAAGCTAAACTCCTTTTTCAAATATTTCAACATCAGAAATCACCCAAAAAGGACGCCAATCTAAAAAGCAAATAAACACACTGAACAACTATTGAACAATCATGTTATCCAGCATCCTGCGAACCTTTTTTAACTTTCAACCATTTAAATGTTTTTCGTTGTGCTCGTCATGCAGGAATCATACTCATTTCCAAGCACTTTTCCCTTTGCCACTAACAAGGGAACATAAGGAATATTCTTTTAGTCATCGCTAACGGAAGTTTTATATTAAATGTCTTTACGACGGATATTGGTGAAGTTTATGTTTGATACTGTTAGAGGTTTGCTTTATGAGCCAACGTATGAGAATGAGGTTGTTTTGCTGTTTGGTCTATTGATTCCCTATTTTGAGGATGACTTTGTGATAGATCGGTATTTTGGTTCGTTTCCTGATTGTATTGCAAGGCGTAATGGCGAGGAGATAGGCATAGAGTTTGAGGTTTTAGCTTCTGACTTTTATGATCACAGGCATAATGAGCATCCTGATTTGGCTAGGTGTAAGTTGCTGGTTTGTTGGAAGAACAACCTTGAGAGGAAGACGATTGCTAAGGATGGTAAGTCCTTTATAATTGTTAATGGCTACGAAATAGAGGTTCTGGCCTTAGACAAGATTGTCGCTGAATTAAGGAAGAAGGGCATAGTCCTTATAATGGATGGTGAAAGGCCTGACATAGGCGAAGCAAACAAGGACAGATTCTTCAAGCAGCTTGAGGAAAACGTTGACAAACAAAAGTTTGAGTGGATAAAGAAACTGTATGATGAAGTTAGCCAGCAAAAAGAATTTGAAGTGAGATGGAGCGGAGGCGGAACATGGTTCACTATGCGCTTCTTCGTTAAGGAATGGGGTGTCGACCCTATAACGGTTCAGGGAGACGGCAGAATATGGATAGGCTATACGGGAAACCCCGCAATAAACCCGTGGCTACTGCCCCAAGAGACACAAAATGCCCTACGGCAACTGTTTAAACGGAAAAAGGAGAAGGAAAGATGGCATACAATACCCCTCAGCAGCATAGAAGACCTAAACAAGATTAAAGAAGCAATAAAAATCATCGAAGAACACTCAAAATGCCTAAAACTACAATGGCAAAACGATACATGAACCAAAAGATATTCTATTAGTCGCTGTTAAGAGAATGTTTTTGTTTTATGTCTTTTATTAATCTGTTAGTTTTGTGGTTCAAATTTGTTTTTAAATGCTTTTTCGCCTTGCATTTTGATGATGCGACTTGAATAAAAAAGTGCTTAAGCAGCTGGGCGATTTGCAGTTAGGCGATTTAATTGAGGTTACGTGGCTTGATGCTTCTCGTGGCAGACTGGAAACTGTTGAAGAGCTGCGTGAGGCTGGAGCTGCTGGGGCTGAGATAGATCTTCCTGTCACAAGCTATGGAGTTTACATTGGAGCTTTTGGAAAAATCGCTAAACATATTGTTCTTGTTGCAAGCCAGTGGCTCTTCGCTCAAGGTTATGGACAGATTGACTGCACAATAATTCCTGTTGGCACGGTTGAGAACATTAGGGTTTTACTTCCTAAACTGATGGATGCTGAAAACGTGCGTGTTTGCCAGCAAGCCTTTATCCACGGCAGAGCAAGACGCCTCATGCGTAGAATAACAATCTTCGGGAATGAGGAGTGAGCGGTGAAAAATCCTATTCGACAAGCCTTAACAAAAACTATTCGGACCACGCACAAGCGCAAGCAGATTGAGGTTAAGGTGGCTCCTAGCGAAAGGTTGCTTTATGCTGTTTACTTTAGCCTCGGCATGGTTGCATGCTTAACGGTTCTGGAAGCCATTCACATAATTGTTTTGGGAAAGTGGAGCGCTGAAATCTTTAATGCCATTTCGCTGCTTGTGGGCAATATTACGGGCATTTTCTTGACGCAGAAAACGTAGGGGGTCTAGATTTTGGGAGGCAAAACAAGTCGCAAAATGATGATTTTTAAGCGTTTGGCTGAGCTTAAAGAAACAATCAGGGTGGATACGCAACGTATCCGTGGTAAAACCCTAAACAGCCTTCAGGAACTTTTCGATTTAGCCGTAGCCCTTGCCAAGGGCAAAGTTAAGACACAAAATGAAGAGGGCGTGCCAGTTAAGGTTACGCTTAAGCAGAGGCAGATGTGGGCTAGGGTTGCCGCTTACATCGCCCAGATCATGAACAGTGTGGCTTCAGGCTTTGACGAACATCAGATAGATGTGCAATTGGATGAGTTGGAGCGTTTGGTGAATGAAGCAAAGGCAAAGGGAAAGGCTGGAGAAACTGAAAGGCGAGATGCAAGCACAACAGGCGGAAATCCCAGCTAGCTTCTTGGAGTTCTGCCAAAAATTTCTAAAGCTGGAGCTAACGGAATATCAGCTTAAAGCTGCGGATCTTCTAGACAAATATGATGATGTGGCTTTACGCTGGTGTAGGCAAAGCGGAAAAACCCATCTTATTGCTGCTTGGCTTCTACACTATGCTTTGATGCATCCCGCCTCGCACATTGCTGTTGTGGGTCCAAGCTGGCGTCAAACAATGATTCTCATAACAAAAATCAACTACTTCCTCACCAAAGTTCCAGGAAGACTTATCGGTAAACCCCAGCGGACTATTGTGAGGCTTAAAAACGGAAGCATAATCCAAGCCTTTCCAAATGCGCCCCACAACCTGCGTGGTTTTACGCTCCATTGCGTCTACTGCGATGAAATGAACTTCATTCCAAATGATGAAGAGATGTTTGACGCTATTAGCTTCACTTTGGCGACTACAAACGGTAAGTTTATAGCAAGCAGTACTCCTTGGACAACGGACAGCGTTTTTTGGAAGCTTTTTCACGATAAGGCTTTTGAGCATTTTGGAAAAAGCCACGTGACCTACGAGCAGGCCCGCGAACCGAAAGGACCCATCACTGAGGAGTGGCTTAACAAGAAGCGGAAGGAGTATGAGGGTGACCCTTGGCGTTGGCGCCGCGAAATGCTTGCGGAATGGGCTGAAGACGAGAACGTTTGGCTTTCGCAATCGTTGATAACAAGCTGCATAGACCACATGCTTGAGTATTGCAGTTTTGAAGAAGCAGCAAAGGGCGAGTTTTACGCTGGGCTTGACTTGGGCAAATATCAGGACTACAGCATCTTAGCAGTCGTGCAAGTAGAAGAATCTTCTATAAAATTAATCCATATGCACCAGTTTCCATTGCGAACGCCCTACGCAAGCGTGATAGGTTACGTAAAAACTTTATGTGATAGATGGCAAACTGTAAACAAAATTTTAGTTGACATCACAGGAATTGGAGAATACATAGCTGAAGACATGATAAACGCGTCTATACACCAAACAGAAGGCGTTACATTTACTCAAGGAACAAAAGAAAAAATTGCTCAATGGCTTAAGCAATGCATGACCGAACAGAAACTTAAAATTCCTTACGACAGCGACTTAATTGCAGAATTAAACATTGAAACCTTTGAACTTACTAAAGATGGAAAAATAAAATTTAATCATCCAGAAGGCACGCATGATGATTGTTTTTGGGCTTTAGCTTTAGCTGCCTACGCTGCAAAGACAACTCCTTCTTCACCGAAACTCTGGGTTTTTTCCAAAATGAGTAAAGGTGAAGCCAAATTGAAGCAGTTGCGGAAAAAACTTTCAAAACATAAAATTGGAGGTGTGACAAGATGACGAGAAAAC
>JAIMAA010000109.1 GCA_023512225.1 Candidatus Bathyarchaeota archaeon | reverse complement strand
TTTGTTAAGAAGAATGGGCATGTTGCCTTATCCTTTACACCTATGGATTTGAACTTAGCCCGAGAGCTTAATCGCAGATTGTATGATTTTCTTTCGAAAGAAGACATTGTCATGGACTTGACGACTGCCGCCTTAGGTTATGGTCTTGACTACGCCTTTACCAATATGGAGCGGGCTAGACTAGCGGCTTTGATGGGTGATCCAGAACTTGCGCATCCAATGTCTTCTGGGACGACAAACGCTTGGGCAGCCAGAGAAGCGTGGTTGAAGATGGCGCCGGAATGGGAGCCCCGCGAGTTGCGAGGACCCTTGTGGGAAGTGACTACTGCGTTGACTTTGCTGCTTGCTGGTGTGGACTTGTTTATGATGATGCATCCGGCTGCTGTGAAAACTCTTAAGGATATAACGAAACAGTTGACAAACGGCGGCTCTGGCGATGCTGATAGGCTTGTTGAATGGGTTTCTGCTAAAATTTAGAAAATGGAGCGTGTGTTTATGGGTGAGAAGGAAGGAAAGGGAAAAGCTGGCGTAAAAGAACTAAGCCCAATTGACGTTTACAAGCTTCTTCCCAAAACTAACTGCAAGGAATGTGGCGAAGAGAACTGCATGGCTTTTGCGACGAAAGTTGTGAACCGCGAAGTCGCCATTGAGAAGTGTCCTCCATTGTTGACTAAAGAGCACGAGAAAGCCTACAAACAATTGAAGGAAATGCTGAAACCCGCCATAAAAGAGATTGTTGTCGGCGTCGGCGATAAAGCAGTAAAGATTGGTGGAAAGCTCGTAATGTATCGCCACGAGTTCGCGTATTTCAACCCAACCGCAATCGCTATTGACGTTACTGACGAGATGTCTGACGAAGAAATATTAAGTAGGATAAAAAGAACCGAGCAGTTCAATTTCGAATACATTGGGCAAACGTTAAAGCTTGACATGATTGCCATTCGCTCCACATCAAACGACCCCGAAAAATTCAAGGCAACAGTTAAGAAAGTTGTTGAAAACACTGGTTTGCCGCTGATTTTGTGCTCTCTGAACCCGAATGTTTTGGAAGCTGGATTGATGGCTACACCGAAAGCGCGTCCGCTTTTGTATGCGGCTACGAAGGATAACTGGAAGGACATGGCTGAACTTGCGTTAATGTACAATTGTCCATTGACGGTTTTTGCACCAAACAATTTGAAGTTGTTGCGGTCTTTGGCGAAGACTTTACTCGAATATGGTGTTGAAGACATAGTGTTGGACCCCGGCACCTTCCCAGACGATGGGCTGGCTGATACACTTAACAATTTCACGATGATTCGTAGAGTTGCTTGCAAGCGAGGTGATGAGCTTTTTGGTTTTCCGTTGATGGGCGTGCCTATGGTGGCTTGGATGAAGCGTGGTGAAGCGCCTGAAGAGATTGCGAAGTGGCGCGAAGCGTATTTGACTGGATTACTTGTTGTTCGCTTTGCTGATGTTGTAGTAATGCATAGTGTTGATGGTTGGTCGCTTCTTCCACCAGTCGTGCTGCGGCAGAACATTTACACTGACCCACGCAAGCCTGTTGCTGTTGAACCAGGCTTGAAGGTGTTTGGCGCTCCAGACGAGAATTCGCCTGTAATGTTTACCACCAACTTCGCCTTGACATATTACACGGTGGCCTCAGACATTGAGAATGCAAAGGTGAACACGTATCTGCTGGTCGTTGACACTGAAGGCATAGCCGTAGACAGCGCAGTAGCTGGAAGAAAACTTACAGCGGAAAAGGTTGCTGACGCAATTAAGGCGTCTGGAGTAGAGAACAAGGTTAAACACAGAAAACTCATAATCCCCGGAAAAGCAGCACGTCTTAGCGGTGAAATTGAAGAACTCAGCGGATGGCAAGTACTCGTGGGACCACGAGATTCATCGGACATCCCAAAATTCCTTCAAGAAAAATGGCAAACGCAAACTTAATTTTCAATCTTTTTAGGTGAGCCAAAAGTTCAACCTATATATAAGGGGGCTAGACACAAAAAGAGCAAACAGAGAAGCCTCTTAAAACCTTATCACTTAACATATGCCAGAAACCGCAAATAAGTCGTCATGTTTAATCTATAAGGCTGTATAATAAGTCATAAATCGTAATATAGGTTAAATCTTTTAAAGGGTTTAAGCTATAATCAGAAAGCAGAAACCATAAGAAGGCTGAACAAAAATGGTGAAGAGTGGAGAAGAGGAGAAGATTAAAAAAATTCTAACAGATCCAAAATACGCAGCAATCAAAGCCATGCTCGAAAAAGACCACGCCATCGACTGCATATTCCTGCTACACATGAACCGCGGAAAATGGAAAGAAGCCAAAGAATTCATGCGCGACAACGGCTTGACGCTCAGCGACGGCACCTTCCGCGCCAGAATGATAGAAATTGAAGATTTAGGCTTAGCCAAGGGCGAACGCATTGACCCTTTAAAGAAATATTATGTTAAGACGGAGCTTGGCGAAAAAGTTGCGAAGTTACTGTTAGAATTTTTTGACAAACTGAGTCTTTAAGCCATTAGCGCGTACCGTTCAATTGTTGTTGTACAGTTTCCTAATTGATGATTTTTTAAACCTTAGACTGGCTGCTTCTTTTGGTTTTTTGTAGTTTTGTTTTACAAATGAATAATATGGTGTATTAAGTCGTAAGATTTAAATTCCTTGTCTCCCCTAACATACACGTTAACCCTAAAAGGAGGGATAAAAAGAAAAATGAAAATATTGAAGAGCAAGAAAGCCCTAAGCCCCGTAGTCGCCTCAATCATACTCATCGCAGTAACAGTCGCAGTTAGCATAGCTGTAGCCGCATGGATGGGCTCACTCACAACAGGCCAAATGCAAACAGAAAAACTAAACATCATAGATGTTAGATATGAGAATAGTACCAAGAAAGTATACATTGATCTTACAAACAGTGGCTCTGGCACTGTAACAATCAGCGATGTGAGAATAGACGGCATAACTTACGCAAACTTCAACAGCAGTAGCAATGGCTCATTGGATAAAAGTTTACCTCATGACTTGGCAAAAGGAACCAGTGTAACCTTCACAATAACGTTCACTACGTGGCCATTCAGATCTGGAGTCCCCTATGAGTTTACAATACTAACAGCGAAAGGCACAATAGTTCCATATGAAAAGACAGCTCCAGCATCCTAAAATCCAAAAGTTGAGATTGGGGGTAGGGTGTGATAGGAACCTCTCTTAACTTCCTCTATTGTTTCCAATTTGGAGGTGCAAAAACAGAATGGTCGTAAAAATAAAAGAATATGCTTCAGCAGAAGAAATAGCTGATACCCTTGAAAAAGAAATAACAGACACCAAAAGCACGCTAGGAGAGTACCTGCGCCGGCTAGACGACATCCGAGCGTTAGCTGAAAAATCAAAGAAAATCCGCGAAGTCGTATTGAAGCTAGCTGGCAAAAAAGCTGCAACTGAAAGCCTAGGCGAAATCACAATAGGCAACTTAAACATCGTTTTAGATGCCAACCCATTCCATGAGCTAACAGTGATAGAAGAAGTCGTGCGAAGCCACCAGGAAAGATTGCTAGTTCTGCAAAAAGCTCGCGAGGCGCTCAAATGGCTAGACCAACTCGGAGACACTGAAGGTCTAAAGTACCTTGTAGTTGAAGACGACGGCGTCCCCGAACGCATACTCTTCAAAATATCTTAAAACTAATGGAAGTGAACATGCATGGATGACGAAATCTATTCCTTTGCCTTAAAAAATACTCTAAACGAAGTTCGAAACGTATGCCCAGAAATAACTAACGCTTTTATGTTTAAGGAAGACGGCGAAGTAATTGCCGGAGACGAAAACACGCCTGAAAAAACCATAGTGCGTGTTGTAGACTCCTTTGACAGTATATTAGAAAAAGCTGAAGCAATCGGCGATGTTGAAGGCGTGACTCTTGAAGGAGACAAGGGCAGATTAAATGTTTTCCACATGAACAATCTATATTTTGTCATAGTTACATCAAGAAAAGCTGACATGACCTATGTCAACACTGTAGCTCGGGTCTTAATTCCAACAATTCTGAAGTTACTAGACAAAATCTGCCCTACCCCCCTCAAAAACAATCCACCCTTAACTGAAAAAGTGCCTATAACTCCAACACTCAGGGAAACTGAAGAGCCCTCAGAGGACCTTGTTGAAGAAACTGCCCTGGAAGAATCTGAAGAGATTGTAAAGCCCGAAATTAAATCTGAACCATTACTTCCGGAAGCTCCCGTAAACCAGTTAATTGTTGAGAATTTAGGTGGCTTGCTGGTTCCCTCAGACACCGTGCGTATCGACAACAAAATATTGTCAGAGTGGGAAGAGCTTTATGAAAACAAAACAATCGAGGAAGTTGAGATAAAAACTATTGATGGAAAAACAACACGGTGCAAAGTCAAACCAATCAAAGATTCAAAATATGAAGGAAAGGGCATAATACAAATGCCTGAAAAGATACAGCTCGCCCTCGAAATAAAGAAAGGGGAACTTGTAAGGGCTAAACCAATAGTTGAGTAATGGAGGCTACATGTCATGGTTAAGAAAAAAAGAAGCTTTCAAGAAGTCACCGAAGTAGCTGAACCGCTGACTGTTGAAGAAGCAACATCTGCGCATGGCATACGTGCATGTCTTGAAGAAATCAAATCCTATGATGGAGTTGTAGGCTACATATTAAGAAACTCCACTTCAGCGGCAATAGACCTTAAAGACCCAACAAAAATAATCGACTACGCTATTCTCTCATCTTCTGCCATCGACGCCGGCAAAGAACTCTCGGAACTTTTCAACTTAGGCGAAGTCAAAAACATAGTCATTGAAGGAAAGGAAATCAAAGTACTTTCCTTAACCATTGATGAAAACAAGATAAGCATTTTTCTGGAAAAAGGCGCCGACTACGAGACGATTGTAAAAAAGCTATATGCGCTTTAAAATAGGTCAAATCTTTCTTTCACTTTTTCTTTACATAAATTTCCGCAAGCAACTACATTCATTTTCAGAACGTTTAAATTTCCGTTTTTATTAGAAATATGCTGGGGAAGGGAGGCCTTCTCAGCCTTTCAGGACTGAGTTGGTAAGACTTGTTGGTCCAAAATAGGAAACAGCGTAGTAATAATCATCGAGGACGCTTAGATATTATTGCAGACATCCTAGAGGCTTCCCAAAACGGGACTCGCAAAACCTATTTTATGTATCGTTGCAATCTAAGTTTTAAACAATTAAAATATTATTTAGGTTTTCTACAGAGAAAAGGTCTTCTTTATACGGTTAACGAAGGTCGCCACCCTCAATCCGACCTGTTCAGGATAACTGATAAGGGCAAAGAATTTTTGAAGGCATACAAAGGCTTAAAAGCCCTTATGAAGTAGCTACCTGCGTTAAAAATCGCCGAACAGTTTCTTCAAGCTTCATCCTTCCATTTTCTTCGTCTGCTATTATGAAACTGTATTTTTTAAGGAATCCAATTACTTGGCGTAACTGGTTTTTATTGAGGTTCACTTTTTGTTGTATCTCTTTCAGTTGGTGCCATTCTCCATCGCTGAGTATCTCCAGAATCCTTGAAATTTTCGCTGTCGTTGATATGTCCTCCAGCGGATACTATTTGGTTACAGATTTTTGTTTAAATGCCTTATGAGGTTTTATTTCAGAATTTTTTTCAACCCATTGATTTACTAATTTTGAGTC
>JAIMAA010000108.1 GCA_023512225.1 Candidatus Bathyarchaeota archaeon | reverse complement strand
TCCTCATGCCATGTTACCGTTTCTTTTTCATCCATAATGTATATCTGAACTCGTTTGCATTGACGCTTGAAGAAGTATCCATAAAGATCCGCCTGTGCTAAAGCACTATGTTCTATATAACCAAGCAAAAACTCACTCCCAGTAGTTTTGAATTCATAAACAAATTCGCTGGTTATCCCATCTGGAACACCGACAACAACATAATTATCCCACTCAAAATTCCATCTAATCGTGTGATACCTCTCAGCGAGGAACTCTTGACATATCTCCCCTCTAAATTTGGGAGGAGCATCTTCTAAACTCACAATTTTAGCATGTTTCTTCTCAGCCAACCTCAGGAGTTTTTCTTTTTGCTCAGAAGAAATTGAAGGATTTATTGCCACAAGTTTGGTGATCCTCTCGGGTGTATGTACTGAAAAAGCTATACTTGAAGGCGGTTTACCGAGATCTTCGTTTTCACTGTCTTTAAGTAGTTTCTCTACATCATCAAAAGCTATCTGATCGCCAACGAGCAAAATTTCTTTCTCTGTTTTAGGAAGTTTCTTCACATATCCCAACTTAAGCGAATATAACAACCTATCATGCAAATATGAGGCAAAAAAGTGAGGTTCCATCTCTATGGTCGTTAGAAGACTTTTCATTGCACACCAGTTAAAACTGGCCGTATCTGCCATCCCAATAAATACTAACTTTCCAATATCGACTCCACGTCTACGCTTTTCAGCCTCTAAAAGCCTATGTAAGTTTCCGATATTTGATAAGGCTTTCACAATCATCTCTTCAAAGTTCTTGGAAATAGTAAGCCTCTCCTATGGCAATCATTTCTTAGTAATCAAATGTTCAAGAGATTTTGCCTTACTCGTGAGATAAGGTCTTTTCTTCTTTTTAAGTATAAAGCTCTATCAATTGCGTCTTTCGTATAAGTATTATTTGTGAATATGATGCTCTCAAGCAATGCCAGAATTAACTCGAAACCTTTTCAAACTTGAATGTGAAGTTTCTCTTGGGAGAACCCTTGAGAAGTTTAAGCGGAGAAAGGATTTTACCTCTTAAATGTGGAGACAAAGTTCAATGTGTTGCGGTGGGAAGTGATTCTCCAATTCAAACAAAACTCGGAATTCAGTGCATCGGAAAACTTGGCGATGGCAGAGTTGTTCTATTTGACAAGAAAACAGGTTTGAGTAAATCAATCAAACCAGGAGATAGAGTTGAGGGTTCGGTAATAGTTTCCAAGTCTAACTACATCATAGTAGTACCTGAAAAGATCATAGAGCAGTCAGATTATAACGAACCACGAGCTTTACCAAAGAAAGAAAATGGTATCCATCATTCTAAATGGGACCATTCTCTCATAATTTTGATAAGGAGAGAGAAAGAAAAGCAGAAATCTCCTGATCTGGACCGTGCCCTTGAACTAATAAGCAAGGAACTCTATGGAGAGAAAACGCATTACGTCTTAGAACTTATTCAGAATGCTGAAGATGAAGAAGCAAGTGGAATATCATTCACAATCCTCGGAGATGAAGTTAAAGTTTGGAACAATGGTGAAGCTTTTACCCCAGAAGATGTTGAATCCATTTGTTCAGTACGCGGAGGTAAAAGAAACAAAATAGGTTTCTTTGGAATAGGTTTCAAATCTGTTTTCAATATTACCGATAGACCACAGGTGATTTCTGGGAGATATAATTTCGCAATTGAGAAGTTTATTTACCCTGTACCATGTGACACGGGTCAACCAGAAGACTTTGATTCTAAAAGAGGAGCATGGTTCTTCCTTCCCTACGACAAAAACAAGCATAAACCAGAAGATCTTGAGCAAAGCATGAGAGACATTAACGAGAAAGTCCTGCTTTTTCTTAGAAACCTAAAGGAAATAACATTCATAGATGTTGTGACTGGCAACAGATGGTACTTAGAACGAAAGGAACAGGAAGGAAACATTGTCTCTTTGTTCAATTCATCCTCCAATACTACTACGCTTTGGAAAGTCTTTAGCAAAGACCTTAAAGTTCCTGAAACATTTAGGATGGCTGGTGAACTTAGACAAAAACCCGAAGTTACCAGAATCGCCGTGGCGTTTCCGATTCCGAACGAAGGAACACTGCAGGATGTTACTTCGGAGCCCATATACTGTTATCTACCTACTAAAAAAAGAACAGACATGCCGTTCCTTATTCAAGGAGATTTTGATCCAACTGTTGGTCGAGAGAACATAAAAAACAATGAGTGGAACAATTGGCTCCTTCTAAAAATAGGTGAATTAGTTATTGAGGCCTACCAAAAACTAAGGGATCAAGGCACCCCACATGAACTATTTTTCAGATATCTGCCTGCAAATGATGAAGTAAAAGATCCAGTTATGCGGAATGTTTATGAAACTATGAAAACGCATCTCAAGAATTGCCCCATAGCGCCGACGGAAGATGGATGCTGGGTAACACCTACAAATGTTGTGGTCGATACATCTGATGGAAAATTGAAAAGCCTTATCGCAGATGATATAGAAGAATTGAAAGGAAAGGGAGTAGGCTATTTAAGCTCGGTGGTAGACCAGAGGGGACGCCTAATATTGCTTGAACTGGGAGCTAAACAAATAACACTTGATGATCTAATTGATTTTCTCCAAAGAACCGACTTAATCAAAGAACGCACAAAAAAGGGCGCCCAATGGTTTCTCCAGTTATATGCATATCTGAGTGAAGAGTTCTATGAGAATAAGGTTCCCATAGATAGAGTCTCCTATAATATGCGGGTCACCAAACTCAGAACAGCGAAAATCATACTTACCGCAAAGAATGAGCTGGTGGCAGTAAATGACCCAGAGAAACATAATTCAGTGATCTTCTATCCCCCTAAAGTAAACTTGGATGAGGAGTATCGAGCGTTCTCTCGGGGAGAAGTCGAGTTTGTCCATCATTATCTACAAAATGATACCATACTGCGACGAAAAAAGGGCGACCCATCGCTTGAGATATTGCGAGACAAAGCCAAAGAATTCTTGGCTTTTCTGGGCATCCGGCGCTACTTCGATGATTATACCATCATAAATGATGTCATTTGCAGACTTCTTGAAAGCCCGGATGAACTCTCGGACGAAAGCATCGTCAACTATACAAAGTTTGTATTGGAAAATATTGGACGGTATGTTACATTAGCCAGAAGCAAGCACCAGACATCAAAGAATGAGCAGGAAATTTTGCAGACGTTGGGCGATAAACTCACTGTCAAGGCATTTTATCTTAGCGAAAATGGAAAAACTAACACGTTCGTCAAAGCTTCCGAGGCTTATTTCACTGAGCTTTATGGCGAGAGTTCAATGGAGAAACTGTTCGATGGTGTGAAAGGTATTGTCTTTCTTTCAGATATATATGTCAGAAATGGTGACATAAAGCAATGGCGTGAGTTCTTTCAAAAAATCGGAACTTGGGCATCTCCCAGAATAGTAAAAATAGAAAGTAAAGAAGTCGACAGAACTGACACTGCTTACGCATGGGTCCCATTCCAAGCATATTATGGTAGACATACCCTGGAGGGAGATTGGGTCAGCCCAGACATACAAGCTTTGTTCGAATTTACAGAAACTCTGGATAAAAACTCGAAAGCTAAACGTTTTGAGCTTTTATGGAAAATTCTAAATGACAACTGGGGTAAGGTATACCAGAAAGCAAATAATTGCATTTATACATGGACACCAATAAGCCAACCAAGGCAAACAAAGATTAAAAGCACCTCTTTTTTGAACACGCTCCGAACGAGTCCGTGGGTTTTAGCCTCTGACGGTTCTTTGTCAGAACCAGATAAGTTGTTTACACCTACTACTGATAATCGCATGCTTCTTGGAGATTCTGTCAGATTTTTGGCAATTGAAGGGCACCAAAGCTTTATCAGAGATTTGGGCGTTAGAGAAAACCCAACGAAGCAAGAGGTCATGCATCATCTAAGACACTTGAAACTCGAAGGAGTAAGTTATACAACAACAACTCTTGAGAAGTTCAAGACTCTATACAGTTTCTTGATGGAGCTATCTGAAAATCCCACTGAAACTGAAGTACAAGAACTTGAAGATATCAAGAACGAATGTAAGAGTGAGGAATTAATATATATTCCTCGCAAAGACAAAGAGTGGTGGAGCACCTCCAAAGTTTTTTGGAAAGATTATAACCAAATTTTCGGTAAACTGAGAGGGTATCTCTCTTCATTTTATAATTCGGAAGCATTTCCAACGTTCAAAAAAATAGGTATAAAGGAAAGTATCGATCTGGAGGATTGCGTAAGTGCCCTTAAAGAAATTTCTGAAACCAGAGAGATCACAGAAGCAACTCAAGCCATAATCAACAGTATTTACCTGGAATCTAACAGAATGCTTGTTTCTACTCAATACTCGGAAGAAACAATTGCTGTCTTAAGACAACTTCCTCTGCTTACAAGACCTAAATCAGGAAAATACGAATTTGTTTGCTCCTCGGATCTGGTTTTAGCCGATGATGAGCATTTAGCGAATATTTTCTCAGAAGACTTGAAAATCCTATGGCTGGGATGCTCATACTCTGAAGTTTCAGGCTTCATAAAGGCTCTTCAGATCAAACCTCTCAGCTCTATGGTAGAGGTGAACGTAAAACCAATCGATGTTACCGATGCACCCCCAGGTGTCCCAGAAACTGTGAGAGAATGGACGCATTACTTAGAGCCCTGGATAAGATACAAACGACCTAAATTGTATGCTACTATTATTGAAGGTTTAGAAAAATTGAAGAAAATTGATGTCTTTCAAGCTGAAGAAATCCATCTAACCTACAAACTTCAAGGTTCTTCCACAACAAAATCATCAATCTGTGATGCTTATTACGACCGCCAGGAGAACAAATTGTATGTTAGCGTTGCACTTGATGCCTACTCTCCCAAGATCGCATCTGAAATCTGCAGAATATTTGCCGAAGGAGAGGCATTAAAAGAGCCCATCTTGGCTCTTTTATCTGCTGGCGAAGATGATAAGAAGAGAATAGAAGTATTCGAGCAATTTGGCATTCCAAAGGAAGGACTTCCAAGCTTAATCATAGAAAAGGTTGAACCCAAGTTGGCTGAAGAGACTAAAGAAGAGATAACCAAACAGCCCCTGACAACATCCGAGTCGATAGAAAAGCAAGAAGAAGCAAAACCAGAGACTCATGCAGTTGATTTCCCTGAGAAAATAATCCAAATAGGCCCTGTGCTGATTAATCCGGATGAATACATTCCCTCAGAAATTGCTGAATTAGCCATCTTACATTCGCCACAAGGATCAGATGACGTCAGACCAAGTGTTGTGAGAGCTGTGAAAGGAACACCACCAAAGACACGCAAACGCACAATTGCGTTAAGAATCTCACCTCAGCTTCCTGAAGATGTCGCTTTTGAATTAGTCAAGAAGTTTGAAGAATCCGAAAAAAGAAGCGTTGATGATGCTCCTCGAGACCAGAAAAATGTAGGATATGATCTTTCGTCCTCTGACGGCACATCAAAACGGTTTGTTGATATAAAATCGTCGAAGTATGACAACATCATAATCACCATGACGAAAAGTGAATGGCGAAAAGCAGAGCTTGAAGGAGATAATTATTATCTTTATATTGTAACAGGTCTTCGCACAGATGGCACTCCAAAACTTCGAATCATTCAGAATCCATATAAATGGCTCAAACCAGACATCCCGTCACGAATCAATTTCACAAACTGGGATCACGCAGTGCGGTATGAGGTGTCTTACAC
>JAIMAA010000107.1 GCA_023512225.1 Candidatus Bathyarchaeota archaeon | reverse complement strand
AAACATATTCAACTACGTTTTCTGTATAACGCTTCTTCAAAACACGCCTAACCAATTTAAAACTTTAAACGAAATTAAACGAGTAGCAAAGAAAGACGCTACAATTGTTGTTAGTGGCTTGAAAAAAGTTTTCACGAGACAAACTTTCAAGAGATTGCTTAAAAAGGCTGACTTGCAAATTGTCGCTTTTAAAAGTGAAAACCTAAAATGTCACATCGCCGTTTGCACTAACCTTGATCATTAAAATCTGATATTTTTCCAAACTAAACTATATATGAAAGTAAAGAATTAGAACTATAATTCCACCGAATTCACACTTGGCAATTTGAATTGGTGGGTTGCTGATGCCTCTAAAAACAACAAAAAAGAGCACACAAGAAGCGTTAACATTAGAATGGGTTCTCCATGTAAAAAATTACAAACTGAATCTTGACAAGAACCTTTGCGTAGGCTGCCAAATCTGCGCCTTGGCTTGCCCAAAAGAAGCCATCAAACTTGAGAAACAGCCTAAAACTCAAGGAGAAAAAGCTAAAAGAGCTAAAGTTGACATCGATTTGGCAAAGTGTAATTTTTGCGGAATATGCGACATACTATGCCCATACGGCGCAATAAAAGTGACTTTGAACGGTCAACATGTTCTTTCAGTGGTTGAAAAAGAAAGCTTCCCCCAGCTGATTCGCGACATTCAAGCGGACTCAAGCAAATACCCATCAGAGAGTTTAAAATGTGAAGATGCATGCCCACTCAATCTGATTAAGATAACATGGCTCACTCCAGATGGAAAAAAAGTTGAAAACGTCAAAAAACTTCCCAAAAAAGAAAGGAAAGACCTTCAAGTTAAAATTGATGTGGACAAAGAGCATTGCCCGTGCTGCAGAATATGCGAATTCAAATGTCCCGAAGGTGTTATGCGCGTTAAGAAGTTCATTCATGGCAAGATCGTCATCTACCCTGAGAAATGTCCAGAAGGCTGCACGGACTGCCTTGACGTCTGCCCAATAACCGGGGCGCTTTACTATTCTGATGCGGATAAAAAGGTGCATGTAGACGAGATGTTTTGTGTTTACTGTGGTGCTTGCAAGGTTGTTTGTCCTGTTGAGGAGGCTTTAGAGCTTAAACGTACAAAAATAATTCATACACCTGTTCGTTCTGGCGCGTGGAATAAAGCTTTGGAAAAGTTGGCTTCGCCGATTGAGGTGACTAAGGAGTTGAAGGCTAAGGGTTCTCGGAAAGGAATGGAATCTGTTGAGAAAAGACTCGGATGGAAGGGGGTGTAGGTATGGCTGAAAAGAAGGTTGAGTTTGAGGAACCTCGAATTGGCGTTTTCATTTGTCACTGTGGTTTGAACATAGCTGGTGTAATAGACATCAAAGAACTCGTTGAATACGCGAAAACATTGCCAAACGTTGTTTACGTGAAAGACAATCGTTACACGTGTGCAGACCCGGGGCAAGAGGAGATTAGGAAGGGGATAAGAGAGCATAAACTGAACCGTGTTGTTGTTGCTGCTTGTTCTCCGCGCATGCACGAGCCTACTTTTCGTAGAACAGTTTCTGATGTTGGCTTGAACCCGTTTTTGTTTGAGATGGCGAACATCCGCGAGTTCTCGTCTTGGTGTCATCCAAGCACGCCCAAAGAAGCGACAGAGAAGGCTAAAGACTTGATAAGGATGGCAGTTGCAAAGGCGAGACTGTTACATCCGCTTCAGACAATTGAGGTTCCGGTTACAAACAAGGCTTTAGTCATAGGCGGCGGCATTTCTGGAATGAATGCTGCCTTGGATTTGGCTGAAATGGGCTTCAAAGTGTATCTTCTTGAGAAGGGCGAAAGTATTGGCGGTCACATGGCGCAGTTGGATAAGACGTTTCCGACGCTTGACTGTTCCATTTGTATTGAAGGACCAAAAATGGTTGATGTAGGGCGGCATCCTAACATTGAGATAATTGCTTATGCTGACTTGTTAAACGTTAGCGGTTACATTGGCAATTTTAAGGTTAAGATTCGGAAGAATCCTCGGTATGTGATTGCTGCTAATTGCACTGGCTGTGGTGAATGTAAGGAGGCTTGTCCAATTGAGTATCCTAACGAGTGGGACATGAATTTAGGCGTTAGAAAAGCGATTTCTGTGCCGTTTGACCAAGCAGTTCCGCTTGTTTACACGATTAACAAGGATTACTGTATTGAATGTTACAAGTGTGTTGACGCTTGTGGAGCGAGGCAAGCCATAAACTTTGAGCAGAAACCAGAAGAAATCGAGTTGGAAGTGGGCGCGATTGTTGTTGCGACTGGTTATGATATTTACTTGCCTTATGACATGCCACTTTACGGGTATGGAAAGTACACGAACGTGATTACTTCGCTTGAGTTTGAGAGGCTTATTCTTGCTGCTGGTCCTACTGGTGGAAAGGTTGTTCGGGCTTCCGATGGGCAAAAGCCGCATAGTGTGGCGTTTATTCAGTGTGTTGGTTCGCGGGACAAGAACAAGTATCCATATTGCTCTAACTTCTGTTGTATGTACACTTTGAAGCATGTTGTTCAGCTTAAAGAAAAATACAAGCAGGACGTGGAAGTTTACGTTTTCTACATGGATATGCGCAGCAACTTTAAGGGTTATGAGGAGTTTTACGACCGTGCACGCGAGTTAGGCGTGAACTTTATTCGTGGAAGAGTGAGCCGAATTTTGGAAGTTCCGGAGACAAAGAATTTGCTTATTCATGCTGAGGATATGACGCTCGGCGAACCGATTGAAATTGAGGCGGAAATGGTTGTTTTGGCAACTGCGGCTATTCCAAAGAAGGGCACGGATGAAATGGCGCGTATACTCAATTTGACGCGTGGAGCCGATGGTTTCTTTATGGAGAGTCATCCGAAGCTGAAACCAATTGACACGCCTACTGACGGAATTTTCTTGTCTGGTGCTTGTCAAGGTTTGAAGGACATTCCATACAGCGTATCGCAGGGTAGTGGTGCGGCTTCGCGTGCGGCGACTGTGCTTTCTAAGCCTAAGTGGAAGATTGAGCCGATAGTTTCGGTTGTAGACCCTACTAAGTGTAGAAACGTCAACACTAAATGTGGAATTTGTGCTGAGCGGTGTCCGTATGGTTCGATAAAAGTGGAGGAGAAGAAGCCAGCGGAAGTGATAACTGCAATGTGCCATGGTTGCGGAACGTGTGTTGCTGAGTGTCCAGCGGACGCGATTACGCAGATGCACTTTACTGATGCGCAGATTATGGCTCAGATAAGAGCTGCGTTGGAAAGAGAGCCTGAAGACAAGATTTTGGCTATTTTGTGCAACTGGTGCAGTTATGCTGGTGCGGATTTGGCTGGCACGAGTAGGTTTGAGTATCCGCCTGTGATTAGGCCTATTAGGGTTATGTGTTCTGGCAGGGTTGACCGCGATTTTGTTTTGGAGGCGTTAAGGCTTGGTGCTGGTATGGTTTTGATTGGTGCTTGTCACTTGCCTTATGATTGTCACTATATTAGTGGGAATTGGAAGATGAAGGCTAGGATGGATGCTTTGGCGCCGATGTTGCAGAAGCTTGGGTTAAGCCCTGAAAGGTTCCGTGTGGAGTATGTTTCGGCTGCTGAAGGTGTGAAGTTTGCTGAGGTTGTTCGTGAGATGGCTGCGCAGATGCAGGCTTTGGGTAAGGAGAAGATTAAGGCTGAGAATGCGAAGTTGCGTCCTGTGTTGGAGAACATGTTGAAGAGGAAAGAGAAGAAATAGCTTCTCTGGGGTGTCTAGCCCCCCTTATAAATAGATTCAACCTGTGGTTAGGTGTTTTTTCGTTAAGTAGAAAATCGCGCCTATGCCTAGTCCTGCGGTGCCGATTATCCATGCTTCGATTGGAATGAAAATCATTAGTGCTAAGCATGTGATTGCGCCTAAGACTGGAATGAGCCGCGGATATAGTTTTTTCTGAGCTTTCAATCGCAAAGCAGAGACATTAGCTAGTGTGTAATAGAAGAGTAGTGCGAAGGTGCTTATGGCTACAACTTTACTGAGGTCTACAAATAGGGCGAGCAACGTCATTGCGACTCCAATTATCCAGATGGAATAGTATGGCGTGTTAAATTTTTGGTGGAGTTTGCTCAAGGCTTGTGGCAAGTCTTTTCGTCTACCCATCGCGTATGCCATGCGTGACACGCCTAAGATTGAGGTGAGTAGGACGCTTGCGGTTGCGAGTAATCCGCCTGCTGAGACTGTGTAGGCTGCGGTTGTGTTGCCTGTTATGTTTATGGCGTCTGTGAGTGGTGATTGGGAGGCTGAGAGGCTTGGTGCTCCTATGAGTCCGACGGCTACGACGCCGACAAGAATGTAAACTAACGTGGATATCGCCAACGATAGCAGTATTGCTTTTGGAACATTGCGCTTTGCGTCTTTGACTTCCTCTGCAATTACGGCGACGCGTGCGAAGCCTCCGTAGGCGAAGAAAATATAGAATGCACCATAGAGAACTCCGATGTTGAAAGGTGCGAATGGGGCGAAGTTTGCCCTGTTTATGTGTCCCACGCCGACTATGACGAAGAGTGTGAGTATGAGTAGTTTTGCGGCGACGAGGATGTTGTTGATGAGGGCTGATTGGCGGATGCCCAAAAAGTTAAGCACTGTGAATGCGATGCAGAGAAAAGCAGCAATCACGTTAGGCGGTAGAGTTGGCGATATTGCCGTTAGGTAGTATGCGAAGCCTAAGGAGACGGCGGCACCTGCGAACGTGTTGGAGAGTATCCACATCCAGCCGGTTAGGAAGCCCGCGAAAGGCGAGATTAGCTGGTAAGTGTATTCGTAGATGCTTCCTTCTCTGGGTTGCCATGCGGTTAGTTCAGCGAAGCTTAACGCGGTTAACAGGGCGATTGCAGCGGCTATGAGCATAGAAATGATTAAGGCTGAACCAGCCAAGCCAGCAGCAATGCCAGTGACTATGAATATTCCCGCTCCGATGATTGCTCCAACACTTATGGCAGTAGCATCAAACAAACCCAAAGAAGCCACGAGTTTGGTCTTGTACTCATGTTTTTTTCTTGCGTCTGTCTCTTTCAAATTCAATCGGCCTCACTTATCGAGTGGTTTCTAAATAAACCATTCCAAGATTAAACATTACATGAATTATAACAGCTGCCAGAAACAAACCAAAAGCTCTCCATTTACTTCGCTCTAGGAGATAGCTACCGACCCCACATGACTGTATAAACGCAGTTGAGATATGCAAAAGCATTGGAGTAAACCTCTGGTACAGCATAGCTTCAACGCTTGTAGCGTTTAGGAAATTCTCGAAAAACGCGTAAAAGAGACCTGAAAATGCACCAAATCTTGTAATTTCTGGCAAGAAATCTTTCATTTTTAAGACGAATGGTAGAAGTATAAACAGAAACTTTAAGGACTCTTCGAGTAAAGGAGCAATAACAACTTGATAATTCCAATTCTTTGGTTCTATTCCAAGAGGGCCTAGTAGACACAGACCCACCAACCCGTCAACTACAATCATGCCGCACCCTACAAATATGCTGGCCAGAGCTATGCACAACATCATACGCTTAGACAATTTCCATTTTGGGAGAAGGATTGCGACTACCCAGAAGATGAGAAAGACGAGATTGAGTGTAACATGAAACATTAATTGACAACTGGGGATAATTCTCGTATATAAAATCTGTTTCATTAAGATTGAAATTATTCGGATTGTGTGAGCATTCTACACATCTTGTTGATTAAAGCGGAATGGCATCATCTGACAAAAAAAGGCTTCTGTCCTATGCAATCCTTCTTCCACTTTCTAATTTCTTGTTTTCCCAGTATTGTTTTGTTTTTAGGTATTGTATCTTCGCTTTCAATAGGTCCATTTAGAATTCGTCTTCTTTCGGGTGCATTTTCCCCAATATTCTGAAGGCTGTTTCCGTTCCATTTGCTTTTGCCAAAATTATATTGTTACGGAAAGCTTTAAAC
>JAIMAA010000106.1 GCA_023512225.1 Candidatus Bathyarchaeota archaeon | reverse complement strand
GTTTCAAGAGTGTTAACTACTGCCAGTTCTTTACGATACTTTTCCAAAAGTTCTGCAATCTTATAAATAATTTTTGCTCTCTCAACGGGTGGAGTACAAGACCATTTCTCGAAAGCATTCTGCGCAGATTTAACTGCATGGTCGATATCTTCTCTATTTGCTTGAGCTATCTCAGCTATAGGCTCTTCCGTCGCAGGATTTTCCCTGTGGTAAGTCGTACCGCTAAATGCTTCTACCTCCTTACCATTTATAAAAAGTCCATATTTTCTCAAATTATTTATCATGGTATTTAAATAAAAATCTCCCATAGAAAAGACCGAGTATCAACCTAGCCTTTCCTAGGGAGATGATAAACTCGAAATATGCTGACTAAGCTTAACAAAAAGCAGAGCTGCTTTAAAAAGAGCAGCTCTGCTTTTCAAAATAACTGGATTACTTTACTTAGCCTTGGCTATACTGTGGGAGCAAGAAGCGATGGCGCATGTTGTATTTAAATGGTGTAGCATAAAGAAGCATAGCAAAGTCTTTATCTGGGTCTCTTGTAATTGTCTTTGTCCATATTGTTTTGCCCGGTGGTATTATCAGGTTAAATGTAAAGCTGATAAGACCAACTACTTCCGTGGCAGGTATCTGACCACCCATATAGTCATACGGTGTCCCAGATAAATACCATGAGCGAATGTCAGCACCTGTTGCAGTGCGAATGCTTGCCGGGTTCAGCTGGAAGCGGTGTCCAGTCCCAAATCCTGGAGGAAGTTCGGACGGAAGATAGGTAACTTCATGTATGCTTTTTATTACATCTGGCTCTGTGGTAATACGATAATTGAAACGCCCCCAGTCAGTTTTACCGTAGAATGTTGGCCTTGCTGATAATGGCTTATCAGAGTAGCGCCCGTTAGCAGTATGAAGAACATAACCACGGCGCTCCATTAACATATTGAAGTAGTTATTGTTCGTTCCGTGTTCAAATGCGGCGATGTATGCGGCTTTCTTCGGGAAGCCGAAAGGCTCCTTTCCTGCCCAAATCGGGGAGTCGTTGGAAAGATACATATATGGATAGTACCCTGCCTTGTAGGTATTGCCATCCGGTGAATCTACCGTGGCGGAAAAGGTGGCTCCAAACTCCATATAAGGTCCAAGCATTGTGTTTCTGTGTATGACATACCAGAACTCTATAACATCATCCTGCACTTTTATAGGCTCCGGAGTAATGTGCTTCATATTGTTGATGTCAGCGCGGATAACATAAGCCATCCAGCGGCTCTCCGTATAAGTTAGAGGGATTATATCGTAGTCAAACACGGGGTCTGCTACGCCCTGGCTTATGATATGGATCCTGTCTCTATCCAATGGAAGGGGTGGTACTTCACCCTCTGCCAACCATGGATAACTATGCTCATTTCCCTGTATACCCATTTTGGTAATACCTCCTTATCGAATTTTAGATGTTTATTCTTTCAACTTACATAAAACAAATTCATTATGATCCCTGGCTGATAGGGAACTGCTGACGAAGGCCATATTTGTACGGTGTTGCATATCCTCTGTAGGATGCTGGGCGCTCGTATGTCTCTCTCCAGAGAATCTTAGGAACCGGAATTACCAGGTCAAACACGAATGAAATAAGACCTGTAACCTTAATATCCTTTAGCTCGGTGCCCATGTTATCAAATGGTGTACCCTGCATAAACCAGTTAATGGCTTCACTAGAAGCCGTGCGGGTATGTTCAGGTTTAATCTGGAAACGATGTCCCTTAATATTAAATGAGGGTGGAAGTTCCGAAGGTATATATGTTAGCTGCCACTCAGAACTTGAAACATCAGGCCTGGTAACGACCTTCATATTAAACTTACCCCAGTCAACTTTACCATAGAAGTATGGTGGGGTTACTTGCTTATCATCGAATTTACCAGTTGCACTGTGCATCAGATATCCATTACGGGACATGGCAAATCCGAAGAAATCAGTGCCCTTCTCACCGCCATGCGTGGTAATTCTGATGTAAGCCATCTTCTTAGGAAATCCAAGAACGCGACCAGCATCCACCGGAGCATCTCCCGTTAGATACATATATGGGTAATAACCAGCTTTCCAAACATTACCCTTCGGATCTTTATAGGTAGCAGAAATAGTTACACCAAACTCAAGGTACGGGCCTAACATTGTATTTTTATGCTCGACGTACCAGAATTCAACCAGATCCGCATTTTCTCCATCCCACACTGTCAGTGGCGGATTAGGGCAGAGTCTCTGTCTAACTGCCTCTGGAACGCTGATAACAAAAGCAGACCAGCGACTGTCAGTATAGGTAAGAGGGAGAACATCAATGTCCCATAGTGGATCTGATGGGTTAGCTATGATCCAAGACTTTATGTCTCTCTCACATGGTGGCGGTGGGACCTCTTTGGTGAGTTCCCAATATTTCGTAGGAACGTTTATATGGGTAGGCATATCAAAAACCTCCTTTTAATGAAATTTTTTAAACCGGATTGTTACCAATCCTGAGAGGTGAAACGAATCGTACGAACTACGTTTCTATACCCCATCGCCTCATTTATATCAAAAATGGATTTGCCTTGTCAAGAGGTTTTTTTAAAAAAGGGAAATTTTTTTAAGTAGCAGGCTTAACTCTAGTAGTGGAAATCTTGCTTATACATCATTAAGCATCCACTGATCTAAAATTCGGTGGGCTAACATGGGGAATTCGCCTACTTTATGTCCCACGCGCAACACAGCCTCTGTATCATAAGGCGTAGGTACAAGATTAATAATAGCTAGCCTTACTCCGGCACGAAGAGCAATATCAGGAAGCATATTCGCAGGAAAAACCTCAAGTGAAGAGCCAAAGACGAGCAATAAGTCAGCTTCGCGGGTCAATTTTAAAGACTCTGCCCACGGGCTTTGAGGGAGCAATTCCCCAAAAAAACCGCATTCGGTTTTAGTACCCCCTCACACTCCCTACATAAAGGAGGGTTTTCGCCATTTCCCGCTCTTTTCATGACTTCATCCATAGCGTACAACAAACCACATTCCAAACATATGGCTTGTCTTAACGAACCGTGTAGTTCATATATATTTTTAGAACCGGCATCTTGATGAAGTCCGTCCACATTCTGGGTTATGACACCTTTTAAAAATCCTTTTCGATCAAGCTCCGCCAACAGGTAATGTGCAGGGTTAGGCTTTGCCGACCTCCGCGTCGGATACAATTCCAAAGAATAAGAATAATAACGGGTAGGATCTACTAGATTGATAGAACGAAGAGTCATAAGGGTCTTAAAAGTTGTCAACTAGGTAGGAGTAGTGGGATCTGGGGTAGAAAACAAGAAGGAAGTTTTTAAGGGAACCTCTTCCAGTCGCGATATGAGTAATCGGGCCAAGCCTATCCTGAGCTGGTCCCCGATTTAATCGGGGAAGGGATGGCGCTCCTACAAAGGAATTGGTAAGTAGGTATATAGAGTATCATACTAGGGAGCAATTAGCTTTTTATTTTTAGATGCCCCGTGGCTCTGCCACGGGGAGCTTCACTACGATTTAGGGCGAAACTTATAAGATATAATATCCTTTCCATCGCTACTCTTCCGTACCCGGCCCACCGTAACCTCCATTTCTTGCCCGAGTCTGAGTTCTTCCAGATTATCTGCTTCTAATTGTGCCATTACCCTAACACCTTCAGGAAAATCAACTAATCCTAGACCATACGGGACCGGATAGTCAGGCATGCTTCGTCGTACAATGGTAAAAGAATGTAGAATACCAGTCGGACTAAGTGGGGCATCCTCCAGTTCATCCGAGAAACAAAAAGGACAAGCATAATACTTAGGAAATGTATATTTTCCACATGACTTGCACCGGCCAGCGATAAGATGGGGGCTTGGTGTCGTAGAAAACAAATCTGGCCTATATATTTCATTTTGATTACTCGCCTTTTCGCCCATGTTTTGTCAAACTCCTTTCACTGTTCATAACTTATTAACTTCATAACCAAATAAGTATTTAAGTTATTAGATTAATAACCCTATTCTAAGCCCCCAATATACTTACCACACAAGTGATCCCGTCCATAGCTGGCTGAGCACCACCCATTGTTTCTATAATGCCCACTTTTGCGCCTTCTACTTGACGCGCTCCAGCCTCACCGCGTAGTTGCCACACAATCTCAGCAGTCTGTAATAACCCAGTTGCTCCCACGGGATGCCCTCTTGATAATAATCCTCCACCTGGATTAACTACTATGTCCCCTCCGAGAGAAGTTCTTTCCTCGTCTATTAACCTTGCTCCTGTACCCTTTTCACAGAATCCTAGCGCCTCATAAACTATCATCTCCGCTATAGAAAATGCATCGTGTATTTCTGCTACATCCATATCCTCGGGTCCTAGCCCCGCCATTTCATAGGCCATTGCAGATGTCCTGGAAACATTTTCAGAAGGGTCACAGATCAATTTATTTGCTGTACTGTATTTCCCTGATTGGGCTGCACAACCCAGCACCTTTATGGGCCTTTTATACATCAGCTTGTCCACTTGTTCTCCTGAACAAAGCACGGCCGCTGCCGACGCATCCCCTATAGGACAACATTGGCTACGTGTCAGGGGATCGGCCACCATGGGTGTGGCAAGCACTTCTTCTATGGTCGTTTCTTTTCTATATTGAGCAATCGGATTTAACGCGGCGTGCTTTCTGCTTTTAACCACAACTTTAGCAAGTTGCTTTGCAGAAACACCATACTCTTCCATATACCTCTTTGCTCTCATCGCGTAAAGACCGGGCATCCCCATCCCCATAGCTACCTCTATATCATCCTCCTCAAGTGGTAATGGTCCTCCAGAAAGGATACGGCTGAGATTTTCTACCCCTAAGGCAAGAGCAACATCGTATTGGCCATATGCAATAGATCTCCATGCCTCCCAAAACGAAAGTGTTCCACTTCCACATGCGCCCTCGACGTTCACCACAGGTTGCCCAACTAGTCCAATTTCTTTTAATGTTCTTTGTCCAACTCCCATTCCTTGATATACATGACCACAGAATGCTATCTCTATTTTTCTGGGATGGATACCTGCATCTTTTATCGCGGCCCATGCTGCTTCTCGTCCTAGCATATAAGCAGGCTTCTCAGGAAATCTACCGCATGCAGTTGTTCCAACACCGAGTATATAAACATCCCTCATAAACAACCTCCTTAAACTCTGTTTCTTATTTTAAATGATTTGAATCCTCAATTGCAAGGCCTAGTTTTTGGGTTGTATATGCAATAGCGGAACTACGTCCAATACGTTGCGGACTTATAAGTTATTAATCTATTAACTTAAATACTTATATAGTTATGAAGCAATACCCACAAATAACCAATTTGATTTTCAGGGTCTATCAAAATATAATAGCCTTAAGCATATATAAAAAGCCGCCGAAGCTTAGCGACATGCTATTAGCAACGGCGGCAACCGGAAGGTGGAACGTTCTAATGATACCTTCTAACAAGACACGATGTCAAGCGTTTTAACGCTCTATGGCCGGGAGGTAGATCGTTATGATTAAGCAGCGAGATAAATCCAAAATAATCCAGATCTGGGGAGATATACTAGATTATGGGTTCACTAGTGTTCCAAACATACTGCTACGTTATAGGTCAAACCTAGGAATTAAATCTCAACACCTTGCTTTAATAATTGATATAATGTCATTTAAGTGGGATTCTGAAAGCCCTTTTCCAAGCTATTCAACCCTAGCGCAAAGAGCCGGTGTTGATGAAAGAAGCATTAAAAGGATAACTCAAGACCTTGAAGAGTTAAGCTTATTGATTAAAACACCTAGATTCGACGATGAGACAGGAGCCCAAATAACCACAATTTTTGATTTTCGGCCATTAGTTAAAAAACTAATAGAAGAGATGAATCAAACCACATTTGATGTAGAGTCATTAATTGCAACAAATAGCACTATCAGTAAAAAAGAGGGTGACAAATTTGTCACGGGGGGGGTGACAAATAAT
>JAIMAA010000105.1 GCA_023512225.1 Candidatus Bathyarchaeota archaeon | reverse complement strand
GTTAGACGTTTGATAGTTGTTGACGGTTTTTCAACAGATAACACGTTGAGCATTATTAATGAATTGAACAAGAAGTATGGAAATGTTAAGATCATAACTGAAAACGGTTCAAGGGCTAAAGCGAGGGAGAGGGGCATAAAAGAAGTGGAGACAGAATGGTTCATGTTTGCGGACAGTGATGTAATACTCTGCAAAGATTGGTTCGTAAAAGCTGAAAAATGCATTGCTGATGATGTTGGCGCGGTTTGGGGATTAAATATCGATGTCATCCAAATGGTGAAAAACAAACTTTTGCTGCACTCACTTATGCTGGTTGCAAGAGATTGCTTTAATCTCAGAGGTGGGATGCATGACACACTCATTCGACGCGAACTTGTAGAAGACATTAAGATTCCTGAGAAACTGCATGCTTATGAAGATGCATACATTGTGAATTGGATTAAGAAGAAAGGCTATAAGGTCGTCATAGGAGATGATATTTACTGTTTACATTATAGGCCGTCTGAAGATTGGAATTTGAAAGAAAGTATTTCATTAGCTGCACTAGAAATAAAATGCGGCTTAGCCTATAGCCATATTTTTAGATACGCCTTCTACTATCCTTTCTTCTTGTTTTACTGGTTTTTACAGTTGTTAAACAAGAAATCAAGGAATTTTTCATCTCTGAAGGGCAGCCCAGAGGTGATCAGATAAAGGTCTTGGTAAAGCACGGATTCTACCATCTTTCTCTATAATTATACGTTCGTGCAAGTTTTTTGAAAATTCGCCAATAATAGATGCGCGGATCTGTTGTTGTTCTAAACTTTCGATTATTTTGGTTGCAAATTCTGGTTTAGCAGAGATTAGTAAGGCTCCAGAGCTGATTAGTTGTAAAGGATCAATTTTAAAGAATTTGCATATTTCCAAAGTTTCCTTGCTTACTGGAATTTTTTCTTTAAAGATTTTGAAGCCTAGGTTTGACGCGTCTGCTATTTCATGTATTCCTCCTGCTACGCCGCCTTCGGTTGGGTCGTGCATGGCGTTGACGCCGCCTGTTTTGTAGGCTGTTATGGCTTCTTTGACGACGCTTATTTGGTCAAAAAACTGTTTTGCTTTTTTCAATAGTGACGTGTTAACGGCTTTTTTTAATTGTTGCTCTTTGTCTGAAGCAAGTATGGCTGTGCCTTCGATTCCTGCAGTTTTGGTCAATATTAATTTGTCTCCGACTCTAGCGCCGCCAGCTGTTACATAGTTTCCTTTTTCTGTTATGCCCATTGCGCAGCCAATAACTATCGGATGGGCCAGTCCAGGAGTTACTTCGCAATGTCCTCCAGCTATTGTCATTCCCAGCTTTTTTGCGGCTTTATCCATTTGGGCACATATGGTTTCAACGGTTGCTTTGTCTGCTTTTTCCGGAAGCAGTATGCACGAGAAGAAGAACGCTGGTTCTACGCCGAATGTTGAGACGTCGTTTGCGTTGATGTTTACTGCAAGCCAGCCTATGCGTTCCAACGCTCCAGTGATAGGGTCCATTGAAACAATCAACGACTTATCACCAGCATCTATTACAGCGCCATCGATTCCAACGGAAGGACCTAAAACGACTTCTTTGCGTTTTACACCTAAATTTTTGAAAATCACTTCCCTCAAAACATCGATTGGAATTTTACCAAATGGCAATCCCATGTAAATCCTCTCTGAATATTACTGTGGTTTTAGCTTTTAAGCTGTGGAAGACGGCGCAAAACAATTTTTGCAACAGGTATTGCAACAATCAATCCAACAAGCATCTGCCCAATATTTACTGGAATTTCGGTTATGGCTACCACTTCTATTTTGAAAAGTGGGTAGATTAGGAACATTTGGTAGAGGAAATATCCTAAGACCATTACGAAGCCGCCAGTGATTACGGAAAAAATTGTCCAGCCAAATTCTGGGTCGGTTAAAATGCCTAGGGCAGATATGGCTAAGGCTGTTATTATTCCGAGCGTTATCCATACTTCTGGAGGAACATAAAATGCGAATGTTCCCCAGCCTAGTGTGAGTTCTACTTCGCCGCTATAGCGGGTAGTGCCAACCCAACCGAGAAGGAAACCCGCAGCTATACCTAAAGCTACGGTTAAAAACTTCCATTGAATCTTGGTGCAGAACTTCGGATTTTTGCTTTTTAGTGTTCCTACAACAGCGCCTTCACAAGCTTTGATAATTAGCGTGGCTGGCGCATAGTGTGGATAACCTAGAATTAGGTCAGCCAACATGGAGCCTACTCCGCCAGCGAAGGCTCCCACGAAAGGTCCGAAAAGAAGAGCGGAGAGAAAAACCATGGACTCGCCTATGTTGAAGAATCCTTCTGTTGCGGGTACATATATGGAAAAGAGTATTGTTACGACGCAAACAAGCGCTGTGAAGACTGCTGTGACTGCCAAACTACGTGTTGAAATCTTTTTATCTGTTAGCATCATTATTATCACATTTTAGTATAGTTATAACTATACTATATTAGCTTTTCGAGTCAAAGTAGAAGTTTCAGTTCATCTATTGCGTACAAAACTTTTTTGCCTCGTTGCGTTATTTTAAAAAACTTCTTTCTTTCTTTTTCGTAACCAACTATTAGTCCTTTTTCTGAAAGTTCGCTGAGGTGTTGATAGATTGCTGCTCTTGTCATCGTTTTACCCAGCATCTTCCATAAATCATAGCCGTATGTGTCTTTTTCATTGAGAGCCCGCAGTATTTTCTCCTTTGTGCTTAGTTCCAAACCGAGAACTGCTGTTTTTTGTTTTTTGGTTAATGCTTGGAGCACATCTGTGGCTTTAAGCCCACTTCCAGTAATTAAGCACACAGCACTGTCATTTTTGCCTATTTTTCCTTCTTCAACGAGTTTTTTCAATGCCGCGATTGTGGCAGAGCTTGCTGGTTCCGCAAAAATTCCTTCTAATTTGGCTATTTGAAGCTCTGCTGCAAAAATTTCTGCATCCGAAACAGTCAAGGCTAAACCATTCGATTCCCTTAAGGCTTTTATTGCTAATTCGCCTTGCAACGGTTCTGCCACCAAAATAGCTAGTGCACGAGTGGATGGATTTCGTGTTTTCTCGACTTTGGTAAGATGTTCTGTTAACACTTTGGTTATGGATGCGCAGCCTTCTGGTTGAACACCGACCATTTTTGGTAGTGATTTAGCTATGCCAAGCTGTTTGAGTTCTTTGAAGCCTTTCCAGAGCGAATAAATTGTTCCGCCACTTCCCATAGACACTATGAGCAAGTTTGGAACGCCGAACTGCTCGTATATTTCGTATGAAATTGTTTTTTGTGCTTCGACTGCAAGGGGATTTAACTCCGCAGTTGCTTGATACCAGCCGGTCTCTTTTGCTATGGCTTCAGCTTTGCGTATGGAATCATCAAGGATTTCGCCGAACTCTTCAATAACTGCATCATAAGCAAGCATTTGGGCTAGTTTCCCAACATCAACAAGTTTTGGCACTATCACGTGACATGTTAATCCTGCCTTTGCAGAGTAGGCAGCCATAGAGGCGCCCATGTTTCCGTTGGATGCACAGATTAACGTGTTATGATGAAGGTCTATTGCGTTTGATGTGAGAAGAGCGGCTGCACGGTCTCTGTAAGAGTTCGTCGGGTTGCGGGTTTCATCTTTCAAATATAATTCTTTCAATCCTACGCTTTTGGCAAGCCTCTCTGCCTTATGCAGTGGTGTTCCGCCTTCACCGAGACTTAACACGTGTTTTACTGGTGGAAGCAGAGACCTGTATCTCCAAAAACGCATCTGCCCAGAAAATTTTATCTTACTATTTCTAGATAAATCACTGTCGTATTCTACTGTTCCTCCACATTTGTTGCACTTGATTTTCAATGGGTAAAGTGGAAATTTTGAACCACATTGGACGCATCGGAGGCTCATGATTTTGCTCCACTAAATCGGTGCCAATAGTTATTCTGGGCTGAATGCTTTTTAATGTTTACAATTCTCTTTTGTGAGACTGCAGAATGGGAAAACCTAAATGTGAGTGTTATGTTGATAGATAGCAACTTGTGAGTTGACCAGCATGAGTGAAGGAAAAGTGAAAGAAGACCCGGTCAAGATGCATAAGGATGCGAACACGCTTTACGAGACTGGCAAATACAAGGAGGCTATGGAGCTTTTTCTGCGTACTGCTGAGCTGTATCATAAGGTGCAGAACTATTTCGATTCGACTTCGATGCTTTACAAGGCTGGCGAATGCGCTTACGCACTGAAGGATTACGAAGCTGCTGTGGAACATTTTCTGAAGTCCGCCGAGTTGTCTTTTCAAAAGGGATTTGACAGGTTCGGAGTTAGTGCGTTGGAGTATGCTCGAGACTGCTATACAGCGTTGAACAAGAAGGCAAAAGTCAAAGAAATGGAAAAGAAAATAAAAGAAGTTAAAGCGAAACTGGAAGCAGCATTCTAAAACATAACCATCCAATTATCAGCTTCTTTTTTCGCAATGTATCTAAAACAATGTTTATCTCTTAAGTTAACAAATGAAGAATTAGACATGTTTTAAAGGTAAACATTATGCCTACATCCTTCAAAGCGCTTGCCGAATTAAGCGAAAAACTAGAAGCCACAACCAAACGGCTCGCAATGGTAGACCTTGTTGCGGATTTTCTGAAGAATTTGGAGCCGCTAGAGGTTGAGCCCGCAATTTCTATGCTTTTGGGTAGGGCTTTTCCGAAATGGAGTCCTCGAACGCTCGAGGTTAGCTGGGCAACTTTGAGCGATATAATAAAGCGCATTACTGGCGTCGAATGGAACGTTTTCTCAGAAGCGTTCCGCAAGACTGGCGATGTAGGTTCAGCCACGAAAATTGTCTTTGAAGAGAGTAAGGTTAAGAGGCAAGCAACTCTTTTTGAAAGAACATTAACCATCATAGAGGTTAGGCGCAGTTTAGAATCCATTGCTGAAATTTCTGGGTATGGTTCAAGAGAGAAGAAAGAGCGTTTAATAGAGTCGTTGTTGAGTTTGGCTTCGCCTTTAGAAGCCAAATATTTGATTAGAATTTTCATAAGTGGAATGCGAACTGGCTTTTACGAAGGATTAATGGAGCAAGCAGTTTCAAAGGCTTTTCAAGTTCCGCTTGAGACCGTACAGAAAGCAAGTATGACCTTAGGCGACATTGGAGAAGTTGCTGCAGTAGCCAAGACTGAAGGTAAAGAAGGCTTAGCGAAAATCAACTTTAAAGTCTTCAGACCAGTAAGCCTCATGTTGGCTCAGATGGCGAATGGCATAGCTGAGGCTTTGAAGGAGCATGACGGCAAAACAGCCTTCGAGTACAAGTTGGACGGAGCCAGAGTTCAAATTCACAAGCTTGGCGATGATGTAAGAATTTTCAGTCGCAGATTAACAGATGTGACCGAAAGCTTGCCGGAAATAGTTGAAATGACGAGAAAGAATGTTGGCGGGAAAGAGGCAATATTGGAGGGTGAAGTTATAGCTGTTGATGCAAATGGCAATCCTATTCCTTTTCAACATTTGATGCGGAGATTTAGAAGAGTTCACGCCATTGAGGATATGACTGAAAAGCTTCCGGTCAAACTTTACCTTTTTGACATTTTATATTTTAATGGAGAAAACTTAATAACCCTTCCTTACCTGCAGCGAAGACAGATTTTAGCTGAAAATGCTGGCGAAATACCACTAACAAAACAGTTAATCACCGACAAAGCTGAAGAAGCTGAACGCTTTCTTAAAGAAGCAATAGACGCAGGACATGAAGGGTTGATGGCAAAGAAACTCGACAGTCCCTACACGCCTGGGATTCGTGGAAAACGGTGGTTGAAGATAAAGCCTGTTCTTGAGCCTTTAGATTTGACTATTGTTGCGGCTGAGTACGGCTATGGTAGAAGACGTGAGTGGCTTTCGGATTATTATTTGGCGGCGCGGGATGCTGAGACCGGCGAGTTCTTGACTGTTGGTAAAACGTTTAAAGGTTTGACTGACATGGAGTTTGCCGAAATGACTGGGCGGCTTAAGGAGTTAGCTGTGAAGAAAGAGCATGGCCGAGTGGTTGTTGTTCCAAAGATAGTTGTTGAAGTAACGTATAATGAGATTCAGAAGAGTCCAAAGTATGAGTGTGGTATGGC
>JAIMAA010000010.1 GCA_023512225.1 Candidatus Bathyarchaeota archaeon | reverse complement strand
AGAATTTGACGATAACATCTACAGCTCTGCAGACATGATGATGCCATTCAAACAATGCATTTTCATGAACACTTTTCTTGGTGATTCAAACTGTTCAAAGAAGAAACAAAATTTGCATTCTTCAGAATTTTGAATAGCGTCGTTCCTATCATAGCGGAACCAATTGCAATGATTACTCTTTCTATTGGATAAAGTAAAACTGTGGTAATCCATATGCCTGTTGCTCCATTTATATCTGGAGAAATAATCAACTCGTGAACTACCGAACCCGCAATTTGCCCAGCAAGCGTTGAAGTTAAAGACGTTACAAAGAATGCAGAAAGAAGCCGTAAATTGCTACTCGAGTTAAGTTCTTTTATAGCTGCGGACTGCAAAGGCGAAACCAAGATAACGAAACCAATTATTTGAAAACACAAGTATGGCGGATACAGCCACGCGGGTCCAATAACTGGATAGAAGGCTAAAAGAAGCAAGATAAAAAGATAGACTATCACTGACACGGTTCTCTTGCCCTTTACAACCATGCCACTGCATAATGCTGCAACAATTCCGGATGCAAGACTCAGCAGAGAAAAATAGCCAAAGGAAATACCAATTATCCCACCAAAGAGGGTGGATAACACACCTATGTAAGGTCCAAAAAGCACGCCTATTATTGGAGCGAAGATTGCAGCTGCAGTAATTGCTTGGCCCTCCAAGCCAATTATTGGAGAAAGTTTTACAGCGCCAAACACAACATATAATGCCGTAAAAGTGACCGCCAAAGCTAGTTCTTTTGTTCCTAGTTTTCCAGGAATCGACATCTTTTGCGTCCCCTCTTTGTATGTGGAAAGTTAATTATTCTTAACCACTTATAAATAATGCAATATGGTTCATGCAATAATTACTTTAACGTCAGATTTTGGGTTGAGAGACCCTTATGTAGCGGAAATGAAAGCCGTAATTTTAAGCATCAACCCAAACGCCACAATTGTTGATATAACCCATAAAATAGAAAAATTCAACATAAGAATGGGCGCATATGCCTTAGCTTCTGCCGTTCCTCACTTTCCAAAAGGCACAATCCACATAGCAGTAGTGGACCCCGGCGTAGGAACACAAAGACGCTCACTACTCGTACAAACAAAACAAGCCTTCTACATTGGACCAGACAATGGCATACTTGTCTTAGCTGCAAGAAAACAAAGCATAGAACACATCTACGAGATTACCAACCGCAAATTCATGCTTCCAAAAGTTTCCACAACATTTCACGGAAGAGACATTTTTGCGCCTGCCGCCGCTCACTTGGCAAACGGAGCTCCGCCAAAAGAGTTTGGACCAGAAATCCAAAAAATTGTAACGCCAAAATTTGCAAAGATAACAAAAAGAAAAGAAGGTTTGGTAGGTGAAGTCATACATGTCGACAACTTTGGAAACATTGTTACAAATTTTGGAGAGAAAGAGCTCAACTCAATTAGCGCGGAAGGGCATGTGAATGTTAAGCTTGGAGATGCTAAGTTAAAGTTGAAACTTTGCAAAGCCTACGCAGAAGCAAAACCGCAAGAACCTTTAGCTATCATTGGAAGCCATGACTTCTTGGAAATTTCTGTAAATCAAGGAAGTGCCGCCGAAAAATTCAGAGTCAGAAGTGGCGACAAAATCACGCTTTATCGCTCTTACTCAAATCCCTCAACCGGTTAATGCCGTCTATCTCTTTTATGAAAGCGGCAACGCTTTTGGGAACAAGTTTCTCCCAACTCACGCCCTTAATCATTCTTTCCCTTACTTCAGTTGAAGAATATAGCTTTCTTTCATGAAAGCGGATTGGCTTAACCTTGTATCCGGCTTCCATGAAAAGCCGCTTCGTTAGGGGCTCATTGGAATAGACAACGTCAAATTTTGGTGTGTACCCTTCCACTGCGGAAACCCACATCATATGCAGATGCACATCTGGCACGGGTACAACCCAAACTTTCGAATAGTCAATTTCTGCTTCTTCTAACGCCTTACGAATCATAGTTAGCCTTTCGCCAGCAGTAAATGGATTGTTAAGATTGTGACTGTATTGAGCGCTTCCAATAACAATTACTAGCTCTTCAACCTCTTCCAAAATATCTCTTATGGCGCCTAAATGACCAAGATGAAAAGGCTGAAAACGCCCAACATAAAGTCCACGCTTCACCATAACACTCATTCCACCATGTACACATTAGCGCCTAAAACGAATTAACATTTACCTTTTTTAGAACAAACTCTACCGGAAAAACTTGCAGGCTCTTACTGTTAACTGAAATCTCCTGCTTGACAGTGTAGCCACGCTTCTCACGTTCTAAAAAGGCAAGTTTAGCTTTCAAACCTCCACCGTAGCCGCCCAAAGTGAAGTCTGAACTGACAACTCTGTGGCATGGAACAAGCGGCGCAAATGGGTTCATCGCCATCACACGCCCCACAGCTCTTGGGCTTCCCCCAGCAGCCTTTGCAATTAACCCGTAAGACGACACGTATCCAACGGGAATCAAAGATGCTACTTTAATCACTTTCTTAAAATAGTCTGAAAGGTGTTCTGCGCTTAATGAGAGGTTTTCGGAAACATCTTTCCCATAATATATTTTCTTCAACATTTCCATAACACGCCCAGCAAATGGAGATGGCTTTTCAGAATGATGAAAAGGCATATTGAATGGAATGTTTTGCAGGAGGTTTCGCCTTACGGACTCTTGGCTGGAACCAAACGTTGTTGCAAAAACCTTTTCTTCGTCGCAGGCTACCCCAAACCAAACATTCTCGTGTCTTTGAATGTGAAGACTAATCATTTAGTTTTTTCACTCCTTAGTATAAAATAAGAACATTAACCATACTTATGAAGTTTAAGTAAGCAACCTTGTTTTAAATGAAAGCCTTTGATGGCAAAAACTATAAGGCATCACACTAATTCTAAGTATCGTGGAATATGAATATGGGTGGACCATCTGAACGTGAATTAATGGAGAAACTGGGCAAAATAAGGGAAAAGATTCTCAAGACTGAAAAGGACATCAACAATGAGTTTGCAAAAATGGAAAAAATAAAACTGGATGCACTCAAAAGGACGGAAGAAGTTAAACGCTCCGCAGACCACGACTTGGAAAAAATAGAAAAAGATATTGTAAAATCGGCAGACCTTGCCCCAGAATCTAAACAACGACTTAGCCAAGAAATCTCTCTATTAAAAAACGAAATTTTCCAAAGATACACAGACTTAAAAACCCGAATCACCCGGGCACTCACGCCAAGATAAGCAACAACTCTTCAACGACCTACAACTTTTTTCCTTTAAAATCTCCTTAATTCTAATATTGCATAATAAAAGCACTAATTCTTTGAAAACGTCATGAGTGAAGTGTGAAGGTTTTTATGATTAAACTTAATAAGTTGCTTGCGTATATCACGAAGAAAGGTGAACTTAATGGAAAGAGAATCACAGCAGTCTCAATATCTGTGGATTCCAGGCGCCACAACCGTCGGTGTAGTGTGCCAAAATGGCGTTATTTTAGCTTCTGAAAAACGCGTTTCTTATGGTTACCTCGTAGTAAGCAAAGGCGGCAAAAAAGTTTTCAAACTTACAGACCATATAGGCGCTGCATGCGCTGGACTTGTTTCTGACATGCAAATTCTCGTAAGAGAAGTGGAAGCATATGCAAAACTTTTCGACCTTGACGCTGGCAGACCAATTTCTGTGCGGTCAGCCGCTAAACTAATGTCAAACCTGCTTTTCGCTCGGCGTTTAGCCCCGTTAATTACGCAGACGATTGTTGGTGGGCTAGACGATGAAGGAGCATCGCTTTACGTGCTTGACATTTTAGGCTCAGTGATACCCGACAAGTACGCTGTAGTGGGTTCGGGCACCGAAATCGCCATGGGAGTGCTCGAAGAATCATATAAAGAAGGCATGAGCATGGAGGAAGCCAAAGATTTGGTCGTAAGAGCAATAAAATCTGCTATAAGTAGAGACATCATGAGCGGCGACGGAATAGATTTTCTGTTAATAACTAAGGACGGAATACAAGAAGAGTCAATAAAGTTCTAAAACCTCTGAATTTTTGCAAAAGGTTAAACCTTACAATTAATATATTCCAGCTATTGCTATCAAACGGCGGAGAGCCACATAATTGCCATTTGAGCTTAGCTTGGAAGAAGGAGAATTCCTCGTTACGCTTGCACGGAAAGCTGTCGAAGAATACCTAAAGAGTAGAAGGCAAATTAGCCCTCCCAAAAATATTGATGAAAAACTGATGCAGCCTTGCGGAGTTTTCGTAACAATCAACAGCATAGAAAACGGCGAAAAAGAACTAAGGGGCTGCATTGGCTATCCCTATCCTACCACGCCGTTAGCTCAAGCAGTTATAGAGTCTGCAATAAGCTCGGCAACGCAAGATCCACGTTTCTATCCACTATCCTTAAACGAACTTGACAAAGTAGTCTTCGAAATAAGTGTGCTCACGCCTCCGCAGATAATAGAAGTTAAGAAACCAGATGAGTACCCAAACAAAATCAAAGTAGGCGAAGATGGACTAATCGTTGAAAGAGGCATGTTTAAAGGACTACTTCTGCCGCAAGTACCAGTTGAATGGGAATGGGATGCGGAGGAATTTCTATGCCAATGCTGCATAAAAGCAGGCTTATCCCCAGATTATTGGCTTTTGGACGGCACAAAAATTTACAAGTTTCAAGCCATAATTTTTGAAGAAGAGAAACCAAGAGGCAAAGTGAAACGTAAAGTTCTCGGCGGGAAATAAATTTATGCGTGTTTATTTCGCTCCTTGCGGCATAGGTTTAGGGCATGTAGGCAGATGCATTCCAATAGCGAAAAAACTTCAAGAGAAAAACGCTGAGATATTATTTTCCACTTATAGAGAAGGATTACGTTACGTTGAGCAACAAAAGTTTCCTCTCATAAAGGCTCCACCCATCGGTTTTCAAGTCAAACCAGACGGAACCATAGACTTTAAACAAACCGCGATAAACCCAGGTCCGTTTTTGTCGACGTTCACGCTTATGAAGCAAGTTGATGCTGAAGTTCGAGCCATTCAGCATTTCAAACCCGACGTTGTCGTCTCAGATTCACGTGTTTCGCCGTTAATAGCAGCTAGACTGCTGAGGATTCCTAGAATTTGCATTTTGAATCAGTTCCAGGTGATAATTCCACGGAGAAAACGGTTTTTGCGGTTAGCCAGACTTGCAGACTCCGTAACGCTTACGCTTGTTGGAAAAATGTGGACAAGCGGAAACACGACTTTAATCCCCGATTTTCCCCCACCATACACGATATGCGCAGGCAACTTGAACATTCCCAAATCTTACAGAAAAAACGTAAAGCTAATTGGACCACTACTGCCGGTTCGCCCAGAAATCTTGCCAACCAAAGAGGAGATTCGCAAACAACTAGGGCTACCAGCAAACAAGCCAGTGGTCTTTGTTCCAATAAGTGGTCCGATAAGAGAAAGGGCTTTTTTAACTGGAATTTTGAAGAAAATTTTGATGGAATTTCCAGAAGATTATGAAATTGTTATGTCGCTAGGCTATCCAAACGCTGATGAAAAACCACTGCACCGTAACAACTTAACGGTTTATATGTGGACTTCGAAGCGTTTCGAATATTTGAAAGCATGCGACTTAGTTGTGAGCCGGGCGGGACACGGAACCTTAACCCAGTGTTTATGCTATGGCAAGCCAATGATACTCATACCTACACCGAGCCACACAGAGCAGATTAGCAACGCAAAACAAGTCGCCGACTTAGGCGCAGCGAAGGTCTTGCTTCAAGAGAAACTCGACAAGGAAAGCCTTCAAAAGAATATTCAGCAAGTTTTGGAGAGCGAAATCCCCTGGAGATTGAAGGAAATTCAAAGAGAAGTTTTGAAATGTGATGGTCTAGAAGAATCGGTTGCCACAATAGTGAACGTGGCAGGGGATAAGCAAGTATTTTAAGTTAAAAATTCAAACAGTAAGAATATGTTTGTGCCTCGGGAGATTTTAGAAGAAAAACTTCGTAAAATACTTGAAGAAGACATTGGGCAAGGAGACATAACCACTGCACTGATTGTTCCTGAAGGAAGCACCGCAGAAGCAGAAGTAATAGCAAAAGAAGCTGGAGTTGCAGCGGGAATTGAGGAAGCAAAAATTCTTCTGGAAAGTTTAAATTTAAAAACTGAAATGCTAGTTGCGGATGGAGAAAGAATAAAGCCGAAACAAGTTCTTATGAGGATTTCAGGGGATGCACAAACGATACTCTCAGTTGAGCGCACAGTTCTAAACCTTCTTTCACGCATGAGTGGCATAGCAACAGTGACACGAAAGTTGGTGGAAAAACTTCAGAAAGCAGGACTTGAGACGAGAGTTGCATGTACACGAAAGACAGCACCAGGGCTACTTTATTTTGATAAAAAGGCGGTTCAAGTTGGCGGTGGCGACACGCATAGACTTCATTTGGACGACATGGTTCTAATCAAAGACAACCACATAGCATCAGTTGGAAGCATAAAAGAAGCTGTAAGAAAAGCGAAGGATAAGGCATCATTCAGCAAAAAAATCGAAGTTGAAGTTACCAAAGTTGAGGATGTTCTGGTTGCGGCTAAGGCTGGTGTAGATATAATAATGTTGGATAACTTTTCTCCGAAGCAACTAAAAGAAGCAGTTAGACTGCTTAAGAAAGCTGGATTTCAAGACAAAGTTTTGTTGGAAGCCAGCGGAGGAATCACTACAGAAAATATTTTAGCTTATGCATCAACTGGCGTCGACATTGTGAGTTTAGGAGAAATAACCCATAGTCCAAAAGCGCTTGACATAAACTTAGAAATTAGAAAAATCAGAAAACAATAGGTTCTAGCTCTTAAGACAATGCAATGTTTATCCCAATTTCTATGAATGCAGCTGCCAAAAGCAACACTGCACAAATTGTGATAAACATCGATGCATACACTAGTTCCCTTCGACCTCTATGTTTTATTATGCGCCAAAACAGCCAAACGCCTTCACTGATTCCTATAGAGTAAGCTAGAAACTCTAACCATCCAAAAGGTAAAACGAGTAAATTAAGAAAAACTAAAGAAGGATGGGCAATGCCGTAACTTAATCCGGCAATCGCGATACCAGTGTTGAATAACACATAAAGTTCCAGAAAAATTCCGGCTATCGGTATGAAGGCAAGTAGGCAAATGAAAAAGTTGTTTCCAAAAATGAATGTAACTTGATTTAACAATGGCATACTATTCAAAGTGTTTCTTGTTTGGTTCATAGATTCATTTATTTCCTCTGCTTCTGCAGCAGAAAGGGGGATTAAAGTGCCAGCGATAGTTACAACTACAGAAATGATGAAGAAACCTGCAATTACAAATATTCTCTTATACAACGGTGACAATCCGTTCCAGAAGTCAAACTTCATTGAAAGACCTCCATCATTTCTACACCTTTGGAGTTATTTTTAAGACCCTGAAACCTCGCGCAGTTGGATTTAACATTTCAATGATATTAACTTTTTTGAGAACTCCTTTTTCATCTTCAGCATAGCCTCTCACGTCGTGCTCTGCTCCAATAAGAGAATAAAGATACACGCCTTTTTCAGTCAGTCTAGGTTGACATTTAGAAGGCAACCCAAGCACTAGCGTCTTCTTTTCTTCAATTGCCTTTTCGCATGTGTAGATGATGGCGTGCGCTCCAGATGTTAACTCTGCAATTCTCACGGGGATGCTTTCTTTTCCGATGGCAAGAACTTCAATCCTGTATTTCTGCGTGATTTCGCCACTAATTTTTCTAAGTTTGGGCAAAATCCGCAAGAGATGATGCCTTGCTTTGCTGGAAACTTTCATGTTTGAAAACTGTATAGGAGAAAGCTCCTCAAGAGAAACCGCGCCTAGAGACATGTCAAGATGCACAACGTCTGCCTTCACTCTTCCCAACAATTCCTTGCAAAGTTCTGCTTCGCGAATCACTGCTTCATGTCCGCTTTCAGCGTCTATGAAAATAGGCTTGGCTAGGCACACGCTTGGTTCTCTATAAGGCGGATTAACCAGCACCGCAGCCGCTGCGACAATTGTTAATGGCTCAAACTTGTCGTTTAATATGGCGGACGAGGAATCCGCCGCGATAATTTTCAAATATTCCACCTTGTCTAACACATAGAATAGGCAATAGAATTTATCTTTGCTGTTTAATCTAATGCTTCCTTCAAATGCATTCCCAAAATAAATATTTCAGAACTTTTGGTTCTACTTGCCTTAGGCTTCATTATTCTGACAACTTCGAAGTGCTTTTTCACTTTTTTGATGAAGTCATCTAGTAAGTCTCCTTGAAAAACCTTTACAAAGAAGTTTCCTCGTGGTTTAAGCGTTTCCAGAGCTATTTTTAATGCTTGCTGTGCCAAATCTATTTGGCGAGCATGATCAACTTCCCATATTCCAGAGATGTTTGGAGAAACATCTGAAACTACAACATCAGCCTTTTTTGGAAGAGCATTTGAAATCTCCCGAAGGGTTTCCGGCTCATTTATGTCACCTATTATCGTTCGAACATTGTCTTGCGGAAAAGGCTCGATAGGTTTTAAGTCAACTCCTAAGACGAAACCTTTGCTTCCGACGATTTTTCTTGCAACTTTAATCCAACCGCCTGGCGCGGAACCCAAATCAACGACGACATCGCGGTATTTTATGAAATGATACTTTTCGACGGCTTGAAGCAGTTTGTACGCTGCTCTGGAACGGTATTTTTCCTCTTTTGCTTTTCTGTAATAATAATCTTTTTTTCTTTCTCGAATCCATGCTTTTGGCAAAACTAACTGTCACCAATTGTGCCTGGTTCGCCTTTGGCTATCAAAAGCAGCCAGTCTGTGAGTCTTTCGCAGTTTTGCGGCGAAATTGAGCTTGAGGGGTCGCATCGAGCGTTGTCTGGACACATTAGACATGGGCAGTCCGCAATGGAGTCTATGGATGCCGGGACTCTTTTCGGGTATAGTCTATAAGTCCATCTTCCTTCACGCAGTTCTTTCTCTCTTCGAATGAGTTTCTTGGCTTCCAGTTTCAGGGCTATTCTAGAGCCTTCTCGGCTGCTTGCGCCGAGTTTGCGCCATAAATCTGATTGTAATATACCCTCGAATCCCACGTTCATTATTTGTTGAAGAGCTTTTTGTTCTAAGTCGTTGCGTTTCGGCATTTTAACCAGATTCCACATCTCTCAAATTGATATATGCGCGTTTTTAAATAAAAAGATGTATGTTTATGTTTAGAAGAAAGCATGTTGAAGGATTGACAAATTGAAGAGCAAAAGACTTAGCGAATCTTACTGCTTGGGAATCGAGTCGACAGCAGACGATTTCAGCGTTGGAATATCAACGTTCGATGGTAGGATAATGGCAAACGTGATAAGTGCTTACGTGCCGGAAGAAGGTGGCATTCATCCGAGAGAAGCGGCAAGACATCATGCTGAAGTGGCAAGCAAAGTCTTAGAGGAAGCTTTCATGAAATCCAGAATAAAACCGCGTGATTTATCAATTATCGCGTTTTCTCAAGGTCCAGGGTTGGGTCCGTGTCTTCGGACCGGTGCGACGATAGCTCGCGCCTTGTCTTCTTACCTTAACATTCCACTTGTGGGCGTAAATCATTGCATAGCGCATATTGAGATAGGAAAGCTTGAGACAAACACCAAAGACCCGGTGACGCTTTATGTTTCAGGCGGAAACACTATAGTTGCAGCTTTCGATTCTGGACGTTACAGAGTTTTCGGTGAAACATTGGACATTGCCCTTGGAAATTGTTTGGATGTTTTTGCAAGAGAAGCTGGGCTTCGACAAAAACCTGGCATGCCATTTGGCGCTGTTGTTGAAAAGCTTGCGTCCAAAGGAACGAAGCTGATTTCATTGCCGTATATCGTGAAGGGTATGGACACTTCATATAGTGGCTTATTAACAGCGGCTGTTAACTTGTTAAAAAAGAACGTGTATAGGCTTGAGGACTTATGCTACAGCCTTCAAGAAACGGCGTTTTCTATGATTACAGAAGTTACTGAAAGGGCTTTGGCGCACACGGAGAAAAAGGAGGTTCTATTGACTGGCGGAGTAGCCGCTAACAAAAGATTGCAGTCCATGATTAAGACAGTTGCTGAAGAACATGATGCCAGATTTTGTGTCGTACCGAGCCAATTTGCAATCGATAATGGTGCAATGATTGCGTGGACAGGCGTACTGGCATACAAACATGGCATTGTGACACCCATTGAAAGAAGTTTTGTGAAGTTACGTTGGCGGCTTGAAGAGGTTGAAGTTCCATGGATAAGGTGAAACTGCCACAGCTGATTAAGAAGGGTGCGGAAGCCAACCTTTATCTTGCACAATGGCACGGTCGAAAAGTGATAATGAAGAAACGTTTGCCCAAAAAGTATCGCCCATCAAAGTTGGATGAGCAAGTTCGTGTTTACCGAACAGTTCATGAGCCGCAGTTAATACATGAAGCGAAAAAGGCGGGAGTGCCGACACCAACGATTTTTCTTGTTGATGTAAAAAACGCAACAATAATAATGGAGTATGTGGAGGGAAAACAGGTTAAACTGTTGCTTAGTGAGGTTTCAAAAGCGGAGAGACAAAGTTTCTGTTTCAAAATTGGCGAATTGATAGGTAGGCTTCATGAGTGGGGGATAATTCATGGCGACTTGACAACATCGAACATGATTTTGAACTCGGAAGGAAAGATTTTCTTTGTAGATTTTGGGCTTGGCGAAAAGACAAAAGAACTTGAGAACAGAGGGGTTGACTTGCACCTTATGAAAAGGGCTCTGCAGAGTACGCATTTCCGATTTGCTGAAGAATGTTTCAAAGCGGTTATTGAAGGTTATGCAAATGTTATGGACGCTGACAGTGTGAAAAGTGTTTTAGATAAGATAATGGAGATAGAGAGAAGAGGACGATATGTGGCTGAAAGAAAAGATGAAAAGGCATGATTAAGACCGTTTGGTGTGTTACCTTTTATGTTTCGGATTTGAAGAAAGCCGCGAAGTTTTATGAAGAAATTTTGGGTTTGGAAAAGAAGTACGAGTATTCAAGTTATGTTGGGTTTGAGTGTGGCGGAGTAGAAATTGGGTTGATTCCTAAATCTGCGGAAGGACAGAAAGTAAGTCTGTTGTCGCCTTCCGTGGAATTTCTCGTAGACGATGTAGATAAGGCATACCGTGAACTTAAGAAGAAAGAAGTAAAGTTCACAAAAGAACTGCATGATGAGCCTTGGGGCGGAAGGCAAGCAACCTTCACAGACCCGGATGGCAACATCCTAGAAATAGCGCAGATAAACTGGCAAAAATATTTTAGTGTAGCTGCAGAAGGTGCAAAGAAAAAGCCGTGAACCACCATGAGTTTTCAATTGAAAGGTAGGGTCATATTTTTTGCAACAAACAATGTTAACAAGTTTAATGAGGCACGCATGGTTTTTGGTGAATATAAGATAGCTGTTGGCATGCTCAGAGTAAAAACGTTGGAAGTTCAAAGCGACAGTTTAGAGGAGATTGCAAAGACAAGCGTTGTGGAAGCCTTTGGGAAATGTAATCTGCCAGTGATAGTTGAAGATGCTGGGCTATTCGTGGAGGCGCTGAATGGTTTTCCTGGACCGTATGCTGCATACGTTTACAAAACAATAGGTAACAAGGGTTTGCTTCAGCTTATGGAGAAAATTGAAAACAGAAAGGCTGTGTTCCAGTCAGCAGTAGCGTATTATTCATCAGATTTGAAATCGCCAATATGTTTCAAAGGTGAGGTTTTTGGAGAAATAACAAGGAAGGAAATGACGGTGAATAATTCCTCTGGCTTTGGTTTCGACCCCATTTTTCAGCCAGTCAACAGTGCTAAAACATTTGCGGAAATGACCATAAAAGAAAAAAACAGGTATTCACATCGTGCAAAGGCTTTGCGCAAGTTTGCTGAATGGTACAGTAAGCATCAATAATTTTAAATATCTGCAAACCTTCGCTCTTACAGAGTTTAGAGTGATAAGTGATGCCGAAACAGGAAAAAGGAAAGTCTCATCAGACAAGACCAGTCAGTAAACGTCCTCCAAGCTGGTGCAAGTATCAGCCAGAAGAAGTGGAGGCGTTGGTGATTAAGTTGGCGAAGGAAGGGCATTCGCCGAGTCGCATAGGGACAATTCTCAGAGACCAGTATGCTATTCCTCTTGTGAAGCCGATAACTGGGAAGACGATAACGAGAATACTTAAGGAGGCTGAGCTTGCGCTTGCAATGCCGGAAGATTTGGGGAATTTGATGAAAAAGGCTGAAAGTTTGGTTGCTCATTTGGAGAAGAACAAGAAGGATGTGCATAACAAGAGGGCGTTGCAGATTATTGAAGCGAAGATTCACAAGCTTTCGAGGTATTATAAGCGTGAGGGTGTTCTGCCGCCGAACTGGAAGTATGAGCCGAAAATAGCTTCGCTTGCTTAGCTTGGATATTTGTGTTTTTCTTTGGTGAGTTTTAAATCTTAAATAATCGGTTTCTTACCTTCAGTGTGGTTGCTATGGCTTTAGATGAAAATAAAATTGTTAATCTTTTAGATTCAGCTGCGTTGGCAGCAAAGGCAATTTTGGAAACTGTAAAGGAAGATGGTTTTGTTCATGTTTTTTCGCATTTGGACGCTGATGGAGTTGCGGCGGCCGGGATTATTGGTAAAATGTTGGCTAGGCTTGACGCTAAATTTCGTATTAGGATAACTCAGTGGATTGACGAGAAAATTGTGGGCGAAATCTTGGCTGACAAGCCGCAACTGATAATTTTGACAGATTTTGGAAGCGGCTACATTGACTTGTTAAATGAGAAACTTGCAGATTTTAGAATAGTGATTTTGGACCATCATCAAGTTACTGGCAAGGAAACAGACAACATTGTACATGTTAACCCGCATTTGCATGGAGTTGACGGAGCACGGGACATCAGCGGTTCTGGCGTTGCGTATTTTGTGGCTAAGGCTGTTGACAAAGTCAATGTGGATTTGGCTCCTATTGCGGTGATTGGAGCGCTGGGAGATTTGCAGGACAAGTATGACCAGCGGTTGCTTGGTGGGCTTAATGAGGTAATAGTTAAAGATGCGGTAGATGCTGGGCTTTTAACGGTTGAAAAAGACCTTATATTCTTTGGTAGAGAAACCCGTCCAATTCACAAAACATTGTCGTCGACAACTAGTCCTTTTATTCCCGGCATTAGCGGGGAAGAAGATAAGAGTTTAGCTTTTTTGGCTAGTTTGGATATTAAGCCGAGACATGGTGAAAGATGGCGAGCGTTGAGAGACCTTTCTGATGAAGAAAAGAAAAGATTGTGCACGGGACTTGCGGATTATTTGTTGTCGAAGGGTTTGCATTATGAAGTCACAAATCTTATTGGTCACGTTTACACTTTGAACAGCGAGGAACCGTGGACTCCACTTAGGGATGCGAGAGAATTTGCTGTTTTGTTGAATGCGACTGGGCGTATGGACAGACCAAGCTTGGGTGTTGCTATTTGTATGGGTGACCGTGGTGCTGCGCTTGAAGAAGCCAACAAAGTGTTGGAGGAGTATAGGCGGACTATTAACAAGTATCTGGGGTGGGTTATGGAGAAGGCTGAGCGGATGCGGGAGTTTGAGAATATTTATGTTGTTTATGGTGAAGATTTCATAGATGACAAGATAATTGGTGCAATTTCGTCTATACTTTCTGCGAGTTTGCCAAATCCTGAAAAACCTTTAATTGCGTATGCTAATGTTGCAGAGGAAGGTTTGGCGAAGTTTTCTGCGAGGACGGTGGATACTATGACAAACAGAGGTGTAAATCTTGGCGAGGTGATGCAAGTGGCTGCGGAGAAGTTTGCGGGAAATGGTGGAGGACACAACATAGCTGCTGGAGCGCAGGTTCCAATAGAAAATGTTCAAGCGTTTATAGCGGTTGTTAATGAGCTTGTTGGAAGGCAGTTGCGTGGCGAGAAGGTTGGAAACTGAAATAATCTTGGAATATGACGATGAGAGAACAGCTGAGGCTGTGGCAAGTGCGGTTTCACCTGACAATTTCAAAACGCCAAGTGGGTTATGGGTGAAAACGGTTAGAACAGAAAAGAAAGTCATTACACAAATAAAATGTGAAGGTAAATTTCAAACATTCATCGCGACAATCGATGATTTACTGTTTTGTGTTTCAACCGCGGAAAAGACGCTTCAAGCTACAAGAAAATTAGATAAACAGTAGCAGTGTGCTGATAGGCTCGGAAAAGTTATAGCCCCCCTTATAAATAGGTTCAACCAGTGTTTGATTAGTTGGATAGGTTTTATCGTAAGGTTAAATAGTTGATTTATTGGTAAGGTTAGAAGGCTAAATACTTGATGTGGCTGATTGAGAGAGATGTTGGACATTAAACTCATCCGTGAAAACCCGGAGCTGGTAAGAAATAATTTGATGAAGAGGGGCGACCCTGAAAATTTGAGGATGCTGGACGAGTTAATTGATTGTGACAAGAAATGGCGGCAAGGCTTGACCGGGCTCAACGAATTGCGTCATGAAAGAAAACTTGTGACCACGCAGATTGCGGAGCTCAAAAAGAAGGGGAAAGACGCAACTAAAGAATTATCGAAGGCAAAAGCCATGGATGCTGAAATAACAAACTTAGAAGAACAAGTGAAAGAATGCGAAGAAAAACTACGCTATTATCTGCTTAGACTCCCAAACCTTCTGCACGAGTCAGTTCCGACTGGCAAGGACGAACACGATAATATTCCCATTAGGAAGTGGGGAAAAATACCAAAGTTCAGTTTTCCAGTTAAAGACCACATAGATTTAAGCTTAAGCCTTGACATAATGGACATTGAAAGAGCAGGGAAAGTTGCTGGAGCAAGATTCTTCTACCTTAAAAACGAAGCCGTTTTGCTTGACATGGCTTTGATGAATTTCGCCATAGAAGAAATGGTTAAGAAAAAATACACGCCAATCGAGCCGCCCTTCATGATGAGAAGAAAAGCATACGAAGGCGTCACAGCCCTAAGCGACTTTGAAGATGTCCTATACAAAATTGAGAATGAAGACTTATACATGATTGCAACTTCAGAACACCCAATTGCAGCCATGTTCATGGACGAAGTGCTAAAAGCAGATGAATTACCGCTCAAATTTGTTGGAATAAGCACAAACTTTAGAAAAGAAGCGGGAGCACACGGTAAAGACACTCGCGGAATCTTCCGCGTTCACCAATTCAACAAGGTGGAACAATTCATTTTCTGCCGGCCCGAAGACTCATGGAAATTCCACGAAGAACTTATACAAAACGCTGAAGAACTTGTCCAAAAACTCGGTTTACCCTACCACGTAGTAAACGTGTGCACGGGCGATATTGGAACGGTTGCCGCTAAAAAATACGATATAGAAGTGTGGATGCCGGCGCAAAACGCTTACAGAGAAATAATTTCATGCAGCAACTGCACTGATTACCAAGCGAGAAGACTAAACATAAGATATAGAGAAAAAGAAGGCGAGGCTCCAAAAGGCTTTGTGCATACATTAAATTCCACGGCGTTAGCCAGCAGAACAATGGTTGCAATACTTGAGAATTACCAGCAAAAAGACGGTTCAGTTGTTATTCCTGAAGTTTTAAGAAAATACATGGGTGGCATCGAGAAAATAACGCCTAAACGGTAAAACTTTTAATACTCTGATGCGAATTTTCAAGCTACATTCGGAGGATTAACGTGTCTTCAAAAACAAAACGCGTACGAGACAAATGGCGAAGTAAAACATGGTACACCGTAGTGGCTCCGCCATACTTCGGAAACGTTGAGTTAGGAGCAATACCAACCGACGAGCCGGAAAAGTTGGTCGGAAGAGTTATAGATTCAACCCTTTATGATGTCACAAACGACTTCGCCCATCAATACTTGAAGATATATTTCCAAATAACCCAACTTGACGGCAAAACCGCTAAAACAATGTTCAAAGGACACGAGTATTCGCGAGATTATCTGCGAAGCCTTGTAAGGAGAAGAACAACAAAAGTTGACGGACTCTTCAGCATAACCACCAAAGACGGATACAAACTACGTGTGGCGGTCACCGCCTTCACGCTTTCGCGAATCAAAACGTCGCAAGAGAAGGAAATCCGAGCAATAATGGAGAAAATAATCAAAGAAAAAGCATCCGTATTAACATTAGACGAGTTTGCACAAGAAATGGTTTTGGGCAAGATAGCCTCAGACATATACAACGAAGCAAAAAAACTAGCTCCACTACGTCATGTTGGCATTAGAAAATCAAAACTAGCCACACCATTAGCACAGTTGCCACAAGTGCAAACGCAAAAGGCTGAGTAACCCTAGTTTTTTAACAGATTCTTCCCATATTCGTAGCCTTTCTCAAAAGCAGTCAAATTAAGCTCTTCAGTACCCTTCGGTATGTTTACTTTAATCGATTCCTTTAAAGCATTCTTATCCAACAGCCCCGTGATGGCTGCAAAAGCACCCAACATCACTATGTTAGCCACAATCTTCCTACCAAGCTCTTCAGCAATTTTCGTGGCTGGGAGACGGTAAACTTTAACATTTTTTAACTCTTTCTCGTGTGGAATCATGTCTGGGTCCATAATTATTACTCCGCCCGCTTTCACGTCTTCCGCATACTCGTTGTAAGCATGCTGAGACATCACAACCAGCACGTCGGGTTCGGTGACTTTTGGAAAATCTATGTCCTCTTCTGATATCACAACCTCAGATTTGCACGCGCCGCCTCTTGATTCAGGACCGTAGGATTGCGTTTGAACCGCGTTTTTTCCGCTGTGAATAGCGGCTGCCGCAGCCGTGATTATTCCAGACTTAATTATTCCTTGTCCTCCAAATCCTGCAAACCGGATTTCTTTTCGCATTCGGTTCACCATCCCATTGCTTTTTCGTTAATTTGAGCTATTTTCTCATGAAGTAGTCTCTCGTAACTAACCTTTTCTGTGTTAACAAACTCGCCCACAACTATCTTTTCCGGAGAGATTTCTGCTTTGGATGGGTCGGAGAAATTCTCAACTACAGAAGCCCTTCTGAACCATTCCATCATTTCCAAGCCCGTGCGCATCTTGTTGCGTCTGCCGAAAATTTCTGGACAAGGCGAAACCACTTCTATGAAGCAGAAGCCTTCTTTCTGCAACATCCGCTTGATTGACTGCGTCAGTCTTCGCACATGCAAGGTTGTCCATCTAGCCACGTACGTCGCGCCGGACGCTGCAGCCAAGTGAACTAAGTTAAACGGATGTTCAATGTTGCCGTAGGGAGTTGTGGTTGTTGACGCCTCGAGAGGAGTCGTGGGACCTTGCTGTCCGCCGGTCATTCCATAGTTGAAGTTGTTTGCGCAAATCACTTTTATCCCTATATTTCGCCTTGCAGCATGGATAAAATGGTTTCCACCTATGGCGAAGAGGTCGCCGTCGCCGCTTATTACAACGACTTCCAACTCTGGATTTGCCAATTTTACTCCAGTTGCGAAGGCTATGGCGCGTCCATGCGTCGTGTGGAAAGAATCTGCATTCGTGTAGCCTGCTGTGCGTCCGATGCAACCGATACCGGACACAACCACTAATTTATCCAAATCTTTCTGTAACTCATCCAACGCATGAATAAAACAGTTCAATACGATGCCGTTGCCGCATCCGGGACACCAAATATGCGGCATCATCGCCGAACGCAAATACTTCGCAAAAGGATGCACTACTTCCTGAACCATTAAGAACACCTCCTTATCACATCAAGAATCTCCTGTGGAGTATGTGGGTCTTCGCCTAACTTTGAGAGAAAAGTCACTGGAGTTTCTTTCGCAGCGCGCTCCACTTCACGAACAATTTGTCCACAATTCATTTCAGGAACAACAATCGCCTTTGCTTGCCCAGCAATTTTTGCAACGTGTTTTTCTGGGAAAGGCCAAAGCGTGATTAACCGCAAAAGTCCAGCCTTTATTCCGGCTTCTCTTGCTTTTCTTACAGCGCTTAAGGCGGCTCGGGCTACAATCCCGTAAGCCACAACCACGACATCCGCGTCTTCAAGCATGACCTCTTCAACCCTTATTATCTTATCTGCATTCTTATTGATTTTTTCACAAAGCCGCTTAACGAGTCTAGTTTGAACTTCAGAGTTTTGCGTTCGAGGATAACCACGCTCATCATGCGTTAAGCCGGTTGCGTGAAAACGGTAGCCTTCCCCAAAACAAGCCATAGGCGGAACCAAATCGTCTTCAGGCATAAATGGCGCGTATTCGCTGGGCGAAACATGAGGCTTTTTACGGTTAACTATCCTAATCTCTGAAGCAGAGGGTATGACGACTTTCTCCCACATGTGTGCAACAATCTCATCACCCATCAGCAGCGTTGGGACACGATAAGTTTCAGACAAATTGAACGCCTCAATCGTTAAGTTGAACATCTCCTGCACTGAAGACGGCGCCAAAGCTATAATGCCATAGTCGCCGTGAGACCCCCATTTTGCTTGCATGACATCTTGTTGCCCCGGCAGTGTTGGCTGCCCAGTGCTTGGTCCACCACGCATAATGTCAACAATAACGCATGGAGTCTCTGTCATAACAGCTAAACCTATATTCTCCTGCATTAGGCTAAAGCCAGGTCCAGAAGTTGCCGTCATGGCTTTTAATCCGGCATAGGAAGCGCCAAGAACAGCCGCGATAGACGCTATTTCATCCTCCATTTGAATGTAGATTCCGCCGAATTCAGGCATTCTCTCAGACAAGTGCTCAGCGATTTCCGTTGCGGGCGTTATCGGGTAACCTGCAAAAAATCTGCAGCCAGCAGCAATCGCGCCTTCTGCACATGCAATGTCGCCGCTCATGAAATGGGCGCCGGTTGGTAGGGTTCTTTTTTTAGTCATTCATTTCACATCCTTTTCTCGTGATTTTTCAGTAACAAAAATTGCAAAGTCTGGACAAACTGCTGTGCAAAAGCTGCATATAATACATTTGTTTTCGTCAACAATTTTCGGCGGGTGAACACCCCGCGCGTTTATTTCTTGGGATTCTTCCAGAACTTTTTTTGGGCAGAATTGAATGCAGAAACCGCAGCCTTTGCATTGGTCTTTAATTAAGTGAATCTCCGCTTGAGGCGGCTTCACTTTTCCGCTGTCAAGTGGCTGATGTTTGATTCTTTCTGGCATGGGCTAGTTTCCTCCTAAAGCCTTTTCGAAAACCTTTTTGGCTTTCTCTATTTCTTCACGCGTAACTTTCTCAACTATAGATTGCATCTCGCGGATTTTCGAGGCAAAACGTTCGCCTTCCGCCGCTGAAGCCCACAACAACTGCAGCCGCTCCTTGTTTAGCCCGCTTTGCTCCATTTTCTTCAAGAGTTTTTCCACACGCTTTTGTGTATGATAATTTGCGTTTATGTAGTGACAATCGCCCGGATGGCAACCGGCTACTAAAACTGCTGCAGCGCCTCTGGCAAACGCTCTTTCAACAAATTTCGGCGCCACACGTCCAGAGCACATTGTTCGGATTATGCGCACGTTCGGTGGATACTGCATTCTACTTACGCCGGCGAAGTCTGCACCCGCGTAGGCGCACCAGTTGCAGCAGAAAGCGACGATTTTCTTTTCTGCATCTTGCTCAGTAACAGCGTCTACTTGCGCAAGAATCTGCTCATCAGTGAAGTGGTTCTGGGTTAAAGCGCCGAATGGACATTCCGCCGCGCATGTTCCACATCCACCACACGCCGCCTCTATAATGCTTACCCGCTTTAACTCCTTGTCAAGCGTTATGGCGTTGTATGGACAAACTTTCGTGCATAATCCACATGCCTTACACTTTTCCGCATAAGAAATTGGTGTTATTGCTTCAACCGTCACTTTCCCCTTAGCCATTAATATGCCCGCTCTGGCTGCAGCCGCACTTGCCTGCGTCACACTATCCTTAATGTCCTTTGGCGCTTCTGCGCAACCAGCAAAGAATATTCCGCCAGTAGCCGCGTCCACGGGTCTCAATTTCGGATGTGCTTCCATGAAAAAGCCATCTTGAGTCCTAGAAAGCGTCAATAAACGCTGTATCATTTCGCTGTCTTTTCTAGGCTCCAAGCCTATGGAAAGGATTACCATGTCGAAATTCATTTTGTACAGTTCTTTTTGCAGAGTGTTCTCTCCGACAAGCCACAAGTTACGCGTTCGTTTGTCTTCTATTATTTCTGATGGGAGTCCGCGAATGAACTTGACATTTTCCCTTCGGGCACGTTTGTAAAGGTCTTCGAAGCCTTTTCCGTAAGCGCGTATGTCAACGTAGAAAACGTAGATTTCGGTTTCTGGCCAATGCTCCTTGATTAGTAGGCTGTCTTTTATTGTGTTCATGCAGCAGACGTTACTGCAGTAGAGTCTGCCGTTTCGGTCTGAGCGGGAACCAACGCATTGGATGAAAGCTACGCGTTTTGGAATTTGCATGTCGCTCGGTCTTATCAAGTGTCCGTGGGATGGACCGCCAGCGTTGATTAGTCTTTCAAATTCAAGGGATGTGATAACGTTTGGGTATCTGCCATACCCGTAATGCGGAAGCGTTGATGGGTCGAAAACGTCTGCGCCTGTCGCTACGATTATTGTGCCCACTTCAAGCTCAACGGTTTCTGGTTTCATCTCGAATTTTATGGCTTGTCTTTCGCATGCTTTCATGCATTTGTCGCAGACTATTACGCCGTCTTTGTTTAGGCATAGGTTCATGTCGATAACATATGTAGATGGGACTGCTTGCGCGAAAGGTGTGTAGATGGCGCGTCTTATGGCTAAACCAACGTCAAATTCGTTTGGAGCGACTATCGGACAAACTTTTGCGCATTCACCGCAAGCTGAACAATCCTTTGTTACATATCGTGGTTTTTTCAAAACTTTTACGCGGAAATTGCCAATGTAACCTTTAACTTCGGTTACTTCGCTGTTAGTTAATAGTTCAATGTTGGGATGATGCCCAACGTCAGACATTTTAGGCGCGAGAATACATATGGAACAGTCCATTGTTGGAAATGTCTTGTCAATTCGAGCCATCATGCCGCCTATGCTTGGCTCTTTCTCAACCAAATACACTTGATAGCCCGTGTCAGCAAGGTCTAAAGAGGCTTGGATGCCTGCAACGCCGCCTCCGATTACTAATGCTTTCCGGATTATTGGCACTTCGATTTCTTCTGCGGGTTGAAGCAAAGCCGCTTTGGCTACAGCCATTTTCACGAGGTCTTTCGCCTTTTCCGTTGCTGCTTTGCGGTCATGTAAGTGAACCCAACTGCAATGTTCGCGGATGTTAGCCATTTCGAAGAGATACTTGTTTAAGCCCGCTTCTTCGCACGTTTTTCTGAATGTGGGTTCGTGAAGGCGTGGTGAACATGAGGCGACGACTACGCGGTTGAGTTTGTGTTCTTTGATGTCGTTTTTTATTTGTTCTTGTCCTTGGTCTGAGCATGTGTATCGATTGTCTTTGGCTAAAACAACATGGGGAAGCGTTGCGGCGAACTTTGCAACTTCTTCACAGTCCACGGAGCCGGCAATGTTCAAACCGCAGTGGCAAACATAAACTCCGATGCGAACTTCTCCGCCGCTTTCTTTAGGCGTTTGTGTCTTATTTTCTGCCACTTTCTCATCCTCCAGAAGACTTCAAGTAATTTTCGATTGATTCTGCGGCTTGTTTTCCAGCACGTATGGCTTCTATCACGCTTGCTGGTCCTGTTACTACGTCTCCGCCTGCGAAAACGCCTCGCATAGTGGTTTCCATAGTTATTGGGTCTGTCCAAACCGTGCCGTCTTCATTTAACTCGACTCCCTTCGGCAAAAACGCGAGGTCTGGGGCTTCTCCAATCGCAAGAATAACCATGTCTGTTTGCCGCGTAAACGCTGAACCTTCTATTGGGATTGGCTTTCTTCTCCCCGTATCGTCTGGCTCGCCTAACTGCATGCGGACACATTCAACCGCTGAGACCTTTCCGTTTTCTCCCAAAATCTTCTTAGGCGCAACTAAAAACTCGAATTTAACACCCTCGTTTTCTGCCTCTTTAACTTCCCACGGGTTGGCGGGCATTTCATCCATTGACCGACGATATAATATGGTTACGTCATCTGCTCCAAGCTGTAACGCGGTTCTTGCAGCGTCTACCGCGACGTTTCCACCACCAACTACAACAACATTTTTTCCAACCTCTATTTTTTCGCCAAAATTAACATTCCACAAAAAGTCGAGAGCGTGCATGACTCCTTTCAAGTCTCCGCCTTCAATCCTTAATTTTTGACTTTTATGAGCCCCCACGCCAACGAATACGGCTTTGTATTCTTCCTTCAACAAATCGCCAAAACTCAAATCTTTACCAACTTGAATGCCAGTCTTTACTTCTACGCCTAAATCTTTCAAAAATTGAGTTTCCTTTGCTAAAACCTGTTTTGGTAAGCGATATTCTGGAATGCATTTCCGCAGCATTCCACCAGCTTCTGGAAGAACCTCAAAAACCGTGACCCTGTGTCCTTTTCGGGCTAGTTCGTATGCAACTGTAAGCCCGGCGGGTCCAGAGCCTATAACCGCAATTTTTCCTTCCAAAACTTTTGTTGTTTTCTTCTTTTTACCCTTCTTTAAAAGTTCTTTACGCTTTTGTTCAATTCTCTCTAACACTTTATCTTTATCCAGCCCAGCGCGTTCTGGGTGAAAACAAACTAGGGTGGTTACAAGCGGTAAGGGAATATTTTCTACTATTTTTTCAAGGGCTTCTTCAAATGCTTGTGTGTACCCATGCTTCACGGCGATTGCTCGGAAGAAAAGAAATATTTCGGGTATTCGCAAGGCTTGAGGACAACGTTTGTAGCAGTTATAGCACCAAGCGCAAAGCCAAAGCTCATCAAAAGCTAAAACACTTTCGGGGTTTAAGTAAATGTTTTCCAGAAGCTCCCGCGGATTATAATCATTTCCTAACAACTCCGCCATGGAACAGCTTGCCGTGCAAATGCCACATTCGAAGCAGTATTTAAGTCTCTCAATGTCCAAGATTTTTCTAATGTCTTCTTGGGAGATTATAGGTTTCGCGGACTCCAAGTTTTGAGCCCTCTCTAGTTTTGGGGGTTACCATAGATATAAAGGTTTACAAACGTAAAGGTTTTAAGGAGCATCAAAACCTGCGCGATGCTTCAAACACGTTTTTATAGAGTAAACATAAATTATGAATAAACATAAGGAAGGAAAAGCATGAAAAACATAAGAGCCGCATTGTATGGCATCGGCGCCGTCGGCAGCCTAATCGCCAAATTTCTACTGGAAAAGGAAGGCATCGAAATAGTAGGCGCGGTTGACATAGCCAAAGACAAGGTAGGCAAGGACTTAGGCGCAGTTCTCGGCTTAGACAGAAACCTAGGAATAGTTGTTTCAGATGACGTGGATGCTACATTATCAAAGGCAAAAGCAGACATCGCCATTCATGCAACCTCATCCTATCTCAGAGACACTTATCCACAAATAGCCTCCATAGTCAAAAACGGCGTAAACGTCATATCCACATGCGAAGAACTATCCTACCCAAGTTTTTCTGAACCATCACTCGCAGAGAAACTTGATGCGCTCGCAAAAAAACACGACGTGACAGTTTTAGGCACAGGCATAAACCCAGGTTTCCTAATGGACACCTTAGTGATAACACTTACTGCAGTATGCCAAAAAATAGACAAAATCGAAGCAGTCAGAGTCATGAACGCAGGCACAAGACGATTACCATTCCAAAAAAAAGTTGGTGCAGGATTAACTGCTGAAGAGTTCAAGCTGAAAATTGAAAGTAAACAAATCACTGGACATGTTGGACTTGAACAATCCATCGCTATGATTGCCGGCGCTTTAGCTTGGAAACTTGACAAAATAAAAGCTGAACCAGTCGAACCAGTAATCGCCAAAAAACCAGTAGAAAGCAAAAACATAAAAGTTGACGCGGGAAAGGTTGCGGGTTTAAAACAAAAGGCAAAAGGTGTAATGAAAGGAAAGGAAGTCATAACTCTCGATTTTCAAGCGTACATAGGCGCTAAGGAAGAATACGACTCCATAACAATTGAAGGCATACCAAGCATCAAACAAAAAATTCAGCCATGCATCCACGGAGACATAGGCACTGTGGCAATGATTGCCAATTCAATCCCCAAAGTAATTAACGCGCCTGCTGGCTTATTCACAATGAAAGATTTGCCAGTTCCATCCGCCGCTGTGGAAGATATGCGCAAATACGTAAAATAAGGCACTGAAGGTCGCTGTGATGGCAATACGTTGCGGGGTTCATGAAAAAGGAACAATCACCCTTTCAGACATAATACAAAACGTAAAAAGCAAACCGAACTTTCAAAAAGCAGGAGCAATCGCTCTATTTATCGGCGTAGTCCGCGGAGAAACATTAAAAGAAGAAAAAGTCCAGAAATTGGAGTTGGAAGCCTACGAAGAGAAAGCAAACGAAGTTTTAGCAAAAATCTGTGACGATTTAAAGAAGAAACATGGCATAGTAGACGTTCAAATTCACCATTTAACAGGCGAGTTTAATGTTGGCGAAGACCTCGTGTATGTTCTGGTGGCTGGCGCCCACCGCAGAAACATATTTCCAATATTAGAGGAAGCAGTGGAACGCTACAAAAAAGAAGTTCCAATTTTCAAAAAAGAACAGATAATTGATAAAAAAGGCAAAAAAAGCGCCCGCTGGGTGACAGAGCAGTAAAAGCACCAATAGACTTAGATTTTCAAACTTTCAAGAAAAGTTATAAGTTTACTGTTGGAATAGTTTGAAAGGGAGACATGTAAATTTGGAGAAAAAAAGTTACGTGTGGTTTGAAAAGCGAAGACGAACAAAAGGGTTAGATTTAGCTCACGCCCAAATAACTAAAGCCCTCGACACAGTCACACTTCTACATCAAGCACTAAAAAACTTCTCTGAAGGAAACAGAAAAGAAGCAAGGCAACACATTAAAAACCTCTTCAAAGTGGAAGAAGAAGTGGATGAACTGCGAAAAGAGGTTTTCAAAGAATTATCCATGGGAGCCGCACTTTTGGCGGATTACCGCGAAGACTTGCTCCACCTTGTAAAAAGACTGGACACACTTGCAGACCACGTCAAAGACGCAGCAAGGTGCATAGAAATGCTTGAAGAAACCCAACTTCCCACAGAACTATGCGAAAACGCAGTAAACATCACTTCAATGCTTGTGGACTGCGCCCAAGCCTTGCGAGGCAGCATCGAAAAAATCACTGGAAACCCAGCAGACGCGCTAAAAGGAGCGGAGAAAGTTGAAGAAATCGAACACAAGCTCGACGAGCTATACCTCAAGACTAAAGCTTTGTTCGTTAAATATGGTGACAAAATCAACTGCGGAGCAATGGTCATATTCGACGACCTCATCGAATTCGTTGAGCAAGCAGCTGACATGTGCGCCGACACGGCTGACTACATCGTTATACTTGCAAGCAGAGAATAAAACGCGTTAGGGATGGCATGTTACTAGTTCAAATTTCAGACATTCATTGTGGTCCAATGTTCCGCAAGGAAACCCTAAAAGCGGCTATAAAAGAAATAAACGAAATGTCTCCAGACATTGTGCTGGTTACTGGTGACCTAACAGAAAACGGGTTAATATCAGAGTTTAAAACTGCCGCGAGAGAGTTAAAAAGGCTGAAGACGAAAAAAGTGTTATACGTAAGTGGTAATCACGACTATCGTTCAACTGGATATCTGCTTTTTAAGGAATTTTTCCCCTTTTCGCAAGTAACAGAAACTGATGACACGGTAATTTTGATTCTTAGCTCTGCGAGACCAGATAGAGACGACGGCGAAGTCGGTCACAGACAAAACTTGTGGCTTGAAAAAACCCTTGAAAAACACAAGGACAAAGTGAAAATTGTGGCGATTCACCACCACATAATTCCAGTTCCAGACACCGGCGCAGACCAAATAACAATCGTTGACGCTGGCGATGTGCTCAGAAGCATCGTAAAATCGAAGGTTAACTTGGTTTTGTGTGGGCATCGACATAGACCATGGCGATGGCGGATGGAAAACATGCTCGTGGTTCACGCTGGTAGCACATCATGCGAGAAACTGCGAGGGTTCTTCTGCAACTCCTATAATGTTGTGAATGTTAAAGGCAAAAAGATTGAGGCAAAACTGAAGATAGTTAATGGCGAGTTTGTGGATTTTCGCGAAATCGTGAAGAGAAGAGAGATTCTGCAAGCAGCGGATATTTCGCAATACAGTGACTCGCTAGCACGTTAGATGGTTATATAGAAAATAGGGAGAACGGAGATTTAGACCGTTCGAATGCTTACTATGGTTCTTTCAGTTTATCTCTTATCCACTTGATGAAACTCTCTGAAAAAATGGACTTGTCATATTTTTCGCAAGGATAGCTCTTGCAATCTGAACATGTAAGCAATTTTTTATCTCTGGCGCACACCGAAATGTCACAAAAAACTCTCCCTTCAGAATTCGCCTTTTCTGTAGCTTTCGAACAGCCCAAGCACTTGTTTGTCTTATACATGATGCAATTGCCACAGTAATAGTTGCATGGAGTCAGCAAACTTGCTTCCATCATTTTTCACCCATTATTCGTTACTTTCAAGTAATAATTGCACCATATACAGATTATACTGTCATTTGACGGTTAATTCTAAAACCTAGGATTATTGATGATGTTCTGTGTTTTAACACGTTTAAGCCTTTATCTTTTGCACACTGACGCTTATAAGAAAAGAACAAAAAGAGATACTATGGGAGAGAACACCACTTTGTCTAAAAAGGACCCCCTTGAAGCCATAGCCGCTGAGGTCGCAATTTGCCAGAAATGTCCACTGGCGAAAACTCGAAAAAACGCTGTCGCAGGCGAGGGCAACCCGGACACGCAAGTTATGTTTATCGGTGAGGCACCAGGCTACTGGGAAGACATTAAGGGAAGACCTTTTGTTGGTGATGCTGGAAAATTCCTTGATTCACTTTTGTCGGAAATCGGATTTTCCAGAGAAGATGTTTTCATCGGTAACGTTTTGAAGTGCAGACCACCAGGGAATCGTGAGCCACAACCAAGCGAAGTTCAAGCGTGCACGCCATATTTGGATAGACAAATCAAAGTTATTCAGCCAAGAATCATCGTTACTTTGGGGAATCACTCAACTGCTTACGTTTTTTCTAAGGGTGGATTAGCTTTTACAGGTATAACGAAGGTTCATGGAAAATTTTATGATGTGTCTCTTTTGGGTATGAAAGTGACTGTTTTTTCAACGTTTCACCCCGCTGCTGCGCTTTATCATCCAAAATACAAGCAACTGATAATTGAGGATTTTAAATTGCTTAAGGAAAGATTGGAAAAGGAAGGAATAATCACGTATTAATTTTCTTAGTAAGTCGTATTTCCTTTACTAGTTCATCCACGCTATTGAAGCTTTTAGAGGGCAAATCCGCCAAAGCGTTTTCAAGCCTAATTTGTTTTCCTTCTTCCACTTCCACAAGCCGCCAACCGAGCTTCTTAATCAGCATGCTTTTTGTGATTGGGTACCGCGTTTTTTCAACAACCTCTTTAATGGATGCTAGACCTGTTGAGTGCGTGATTTTTGGAAAAACTCCACTTGACAGATACTCTTTGAAACGTGTTCCATCGTCAAACATGGAGAGATTGTTGAAGAGAACATAAACATCTTTTCCTTTTTTCTCGTATG
>JAIMAA010000104.1 GCA_023512225.1 Candidatus Bathyarchaeota archaeon | reverse complement strand
GACATAGACATAGTAATTAATACACACATGCATTTTGACCATTTCGCAAACAACTACCTCTTTAAACAAAAACCATTGAATTTACACAGAAAAGATTTAGAATACATGGAGAACAATTATTGGCCAGAAATGACACACGCGTTTATCAGCATACTCCACCCATACATAATAGAGACAGACACAGCGAAAATAGTAGACGATGTAAGCATAATAGCTACACCTGGACATACACCGGGAAGCATTTCTGTAGTAGTCCACACTAAAGAAGGAGTTACAGTAATTGCTGGAGATGCAATATCCACAAAAATGAATTACACTGAAAAGAAAGAGCCATTATACTCCATCAACAGGGAAGAAGCATTGAAAAGCATAGAGAAGATTATGGGTATATGTCCACTAACAATTATTCCAGGACATGACAAGCCCTTTTACACAAACTATGAACACTAGTCGCCTTCTACTTGAATTCTTTTAACAAGCATTGGAGGGGTAAACGATATACTGAATCTTTCTAGGTTATGTTTTATAAGTTCAGGTTTAGTTAATAACTCTTTTATACCGTCAATGTGAGCTGCGCCAAATAATGCGAGAACCCTCGGTTGTTTATTTTCCTTCAATCTTTGTGTAGTGACCCATGCAAGTCTAGCAGCCATAATAGTATTCCGTTCATCTATCAGAACGCGCCAAACATGAGGAGCATGTTGCCTTAACGTTTCTAAGCGTTGCTTGTAGGCTCTCAACACTTGATCTTTATAGCCCTCTTCCCAGAGTTGAATTTCGTCGATATCATTGTTCCTAAAAAACCAAGGAGAACTCACATAAGATAAGTAAGACCACTTCCACTGATATTGTCTTAATAAGCGTTGCATCCTTAAATGCATTTCATTTTCAGACATGTCAACAAGCCAAATATTTGCATTAACGTTACCTAGAGCATCTGCAGCACCTATAAACTCGCATTTACGTGCACAATTTTGTTTGCGAGGACAAGAAATACACATGTAATTCAGAATTCGGAAGCGTTTCCAATCGAGCTCTATTGCTAAGTCTTCCGGTTTAAGACTTTTTACAGCTTCGTAGGCTTCAATAAGACTACGGCGTGTGAAATGAGCTGTACCTAAGATTGTTATGAACTGGTTGTAATCAATGTTATAAAACTCTGCCTGCATAATGTTCATCCTCACCATAAATTATTCAATTTTTATGGAATATCTTTCATTGGTTCCTTGAGGCTCTTTTTTAGGTATGGTGATTTCTAATACCCCATTTTTATATTTGCTTATTACGTGGTCAAAGTTTAAGCATTGAGTCGGCAATGCAATAATTTTGTAGAAGTTCTTCGCTTTCAATTCTACAGAGTTGCCAATTAGGTTTAGTTGTATATCGTCTTTCTCTACGCCTGGTAATTCCACATAAACCTTTATTTTATCTTCTTCTTCAAAAACATCGGTAAGAGGCTCACGAATTTCCTCTATAAGTTTTGGAGCCAAAGGTAACGATTCATTGGGAATATTATGTGAATAGAATTTACCTCTCGCTATGTATCCTTTAACTCCTGGCTCATCTATGGGTTTTATTTCCCAGTCTCCTTGAATTCGTCCAGTTTTTACTGCTTTATCGATTTCTTCGATCTCTTTAAACATTCTTTCTGCAAGTTTCCGATAGAATTTTTCGGTATTGTCGATTATGTCATCAAAGTCTGACATTAAATTTCACCTCCCATTTTTTCTAATTCCTCTATTGTTTGAACTAAGTGTTTGAAAGCGAGACTGAACATGAGAAAACTTATTTTGCCCAGTTCAGAACATTGATATTTACCGTCTTCGCTTTTCTTTAATAACCCTGTTTCTTGTAGTTTCTGAGTGTTTTCCCATACTAGCTTCGGGTTTAAATCTAGAAGTCGCATGAAGTCTGCGAATCCCATTTTGAAGTCGTCGTCTTCTATTAAAAGTTTCATCATTTTTATTCGTGTTTCGTGAGAAAGAGCGTCAAAAAGCTTTGTCATCTTCTCCAGTTCTTGTTCAACTATTAGGAGTTCTTTTCCTAAGTATTTTCTGGGAAGTTCGCTAGCGGATAACGGAAGTTCAAGTAGCACTTTTTTGTCTTTTATTAGTCTTAGTTTGATTGTCATGTGTTCAGCCTCGCTTTTGTTACTGGATGGTAATTACTAAAAGGTAATTACTATTTGGTAATATATAAGCATTGCTGTACAAAACCATAACTCTATTAAACAAAAAGAAAAATAAGTATAATCATGATAACCACGCGAATATCTCTAAAAGAAGCAATGCTATACGAACCAATCAACGACAAAAAAATCCGATGCAATCTATGCGCCAGAAGATGCACCATAACCAACGGTGGAACAGGCTTCTGCCTAGTGCGGAAGAATGAGAATGGAAAGCTTTACTCTCTAAACTACGCTAAAGCATGTTCAGTACAAATCGATCCCATAGGAAAAAAACCATTAATGCACTTTCACCCAGGAGCCACAGTAATGTCAATAGCAGCGGTTGGCTGCAACTTTCGCTGCCAATTCTGCGACAACTGGGAAATAAGCCAAGAAAAAACTATAAGAGGAGAACATTTTCCACCAGAAGAAGTGGTAAAAGCTACACGAGAAAACAATTGTCAAGGAATAAGCTACACATATACTGAACCTACAATATTCTTCGAATATGCTTATGACACAGCAAAACTTGCGAAACAAGTTGGCTTCTTCAACACTTTCGTAACAAATGGATACATGACACCGGAAGCCGTAAAAACCATTGCACCACATCTTGACGCGGCGACAGTCGACTTCAAAGGCGGAGGAGATCCAGAATTCTATATGAAATTTTCATCAGTTCCATCAGTTGAACCAATTTTTGCTTCTTTAAGAGAAATGAAACGCCAAGACATACATGTAGAAGTTACTAATCTGGTTGTGCCAAAACTAGGAGACTCGCTTGAAAAGATCAGAGAACTAGCTACATGGATAAAAGATAATTTAGGTAAAGAAACAGCATTTCACTTACTGAGGTTTCACCCAAACTATCAATTAACCACAATCCCAGCCACATCAATAGAGACTCTGGAAAAAGCATGGAAAATAGCACACGAAACTGGACTCGAATACGTATACATTGGAAACGTATTTGGACATAAATATGAAAACACCTACTGTCCAAACTGCAATGAATTATTAATCAAACGATTCGGCTTTGAAATCATAAAATGGAACATAGACAAAAACATGCGATGCCCAGCTTGCGGACATAACATACCTATCAAAGGAGAACTACATCCCAGTGGCGCATCTTACCCATACGCTTTATTCTAAATATCCGAAGCGCCATTGGTCTTTTAAACTCATGTCAATTCAAAACATTTAATAAAAATATCCCATCAAACCATTATCAAAAACCGTATACAAGAGAATTCTGGGCCGGTAGTTCAGTTTGGCATGAACGCCGCATTCGCAATGCGGAAGTCGCGGGTTCAAATCCCGCCCGGTCCACAAAAAGGAAACAGATAGAAGCTACGAGAGCCTTGATAAATAGATAATTATTTTAGATTGAAAGAATCCCTATGTTTCCACTAACAATAAAAGGAGAGTAAACCATGCTAAAGGAAATCGTTAAAGATTATAAGTTTTCAGAAGATATGTCAGTTAATGAACTTATTTTACAAATGAAAAATGCGTGGGGCTTCACAGCAGGAAAGGTAGCTTTAAGTGTAGACATACTGGAGCACATGGTCAAAACTGGAGATTGCATAAAATTTTTGTCTTTTACCGGAAACCTTGTGGCAACTGGAACGAGAGGCGTCTTTAGAGAACTTGTGAAACGAAAACTGGTTGACGTTATCGTCACAACTTGTGGAACTCTTGACCATGACATTGCAAGATGTTGGAAAGAATACTACAAAGGCTCATTTATTATGAACGATACTAAACTATATAAGAAGGGAATAAACCGTCTAGGAAACATTTTAGTCCCAAATCAAAGCTACGGCAAAATAATAGAAGAAAAAATGCAGACGCTTCTACAAAGCTTATGGAATGAAAAAATAAGGGAAATCTCAACCAGACAACTTTGCAGAGAGATAGGAAAACGCATATGCAACGAAAACTCAATCCTTTACTGGGCTGCCAAAAACAACATACCAATATATGTTCCAGGCATTGTAGACGGAGCAGTTGGATACCAAATATGGCTGTTCTCTCAAGAACATGATTTCAAATTGAACCTGTTAGAGGATTCTACTGAACTAAATGACATAGTTTTTTCAGCGAAAGAGACGGGTGCTTTAATAGTAGGCGGAGGCATATCCAAACATCACACGCTATGGTGGAACCAATTCAGAAATGGACTAGACTACGCCGTATACATCAGCACGGCGGAAGAGTGGGATGGAAGCCTCTCAGGTGCAAGACCTAGAGAAGCAGTTTCATGGGGCAAGATAAGCGAAAAAGCAAAACGTGTAATGATTGAAGGAGACGCTTCGCTTATACTACCAATTATAGTGGGTGCACTTATAACTCGATTAAAAAAGAAGTCTAAGAGACTTGGCTAAAAAGCCATGTAAGATCAGGTCCTTTTCTTCGAGCTTTTATCCTCTCGTTTAATGCATGAGTTATAAGAGGCAAAGCTATGGTTGCGTCGCAATACACTGTTACTCTTCTCCCCTTGCTGTGAATCTTACCCCAACTTACTGCTTCTTCCAAAGTGCATCCAGAAAGCCCTCCCCATTGAGGCGAATCTGTGGTTATTTGGATCGCGTATTTGTGTGGATAGTAATACTCTTTCACTTCTTTGCGCAGAAAACCTTCTCTTCCAGGAACACCTTTGTCCGCTGTTTTAGGCGAGACAGATATAGCTATTAATTGAGTGAAATCTTTTGGTACACCACCACCTATGTATATTACGCCTATGTCTTTTGCTTTTTCACCTATACTAACGAACTGATCGAATTCTTTCACTTGATCAATTAAGAGTGTATGCCCTTTGTTTTTAGCCATAAGGAATGCTTCACCATAGGCACTGTCAGAAATTGCTGGACAAAATACTGGAACATTATTTTCAGCGGCTACTGCAACTATGCTTTTTATTCCTTTTTTACTTAACCATTTTCCAAAAAGGTAGAGAAGCTCCGTTGATGAATACACAAAGTCGGTTTTCAAAGTTAAAAGGAAATCAGTCATTAATTCTTCCATCTTTCTGTAATCCGATTCTTTCCCAAAAACATCATAGTATCTGTTTATGTCGGCTTTTAGGAGCGCTTCATCATTTACCATATGGCTACCTTGCCAGTAACCTAACCCCATAGCGTCAACTATGTCTTCTGACACATTTGCCCCTGTAGAAACAAGAACATCAATGAAACGATTTTTTATAAGCCAATTTATCATTTTCCATTGCCCAGCAGTACTCATAGAACCCGCGAAACCCATAATGATGGTTAAATCCTTCTCTTTCAGCATTGCCTCCCAAACATCCACCGCTTCGCCAAGTTTTCTCCCTTGATAGGCTGTTTGGCTCATTTCCGCCAAGAGCTGAGATATACTCTTTTCTTTAACCTCGATAGCTTCAACTTTCTTTCGAAAATAATTTTCAAACACGTTAACGCACCTAGTTCATAGTTAAACAACACAACATGAATTATATGAATTTTGTCTTTGATACCTTTCTTATACGAGCAATGTTGCTTGTGAAGTTTTCTTGCCTAAATATAAATCATTTTTTGATTTCATTTTCATAGATTTCAACAACAGATTCAGCTATCGTAGGAGCACAAGTTAAGCCAGGAGATTCTATGCCAACCAGATTTATGAAGCCGAAAAGCCCTTTCTCCACCTCGTGTTTTATAACGAAATCTTTGAAACCTTCACCTGGTCCCTGAAGTTTCGGTCTTATTCCAGCGAAATCCGGCACCAATCGATAATTGACAATTAAGGGAAAGAATCTTTTTATATCCTCTCGAAATTCTTCTTCGCGCGACTCAACTTTATAGTCAATGGAATCTACGTAGTAAGCGTTTGGTCCCAGCCTAACAACCCCGGAAAGATCCGGAGTCAGGTGTATCCCTAATCCTGGACCGCTCGGAACTGGATAGACAAGTAATTCAAGTGGAAGTTTCCCGAGTGCTCTGAAATAGTCGCCTTTACAGTAATATTGTCTATAACCAGCTTTGTCGATGTCTATTCCAAGCATTTGGGCTATTTTATCTGAATTAAGACCCGCACAATTTATGACCGTTTCTGCTTCGATGGCAAATTTTTCACCAAAACTGATCCCACTTAATTCATATCCTGCAGTTGTTCTTTTTATATTTG
>JAIMAA010000103.1 GCA_023512225.1 Candidatus Bathyarchaeota archaeon | reverse complement strand
CAAACTTGTTCAGCCAATTGAGAAATGAAATAGTCATACCTTTCACCATCAAATAAAATCAAAGTCTCATACACATTAAAGAGCAGTCCAGCGCTCGCAGTATCATAGCAGTTAGCCGGGTCTAAAGTTTTTGGACCATCTCCCAAAATAGTGTCAATGACTAGCTCATATGGGTCAAAGACTGGCTGTGGCTGTGAAGAAAACACGCTTTGCTGCGTCGTCAGAAGCATAATGCTAATTAGACCTATTGTTAACATCAGCTTTTTCTTAAACATACGTTTCCTCCTTTTATACGGGAAAAGACGGCCAAGTGGTACATGATGTTCATCGATGAAACATCTCTCAGCGAACAACCACGAAAAGCAGCTTTTCCCCTCACCAAAAGTTTTTTCTCCGCTTATATTTAAAATTTGTGAAACATTGTTATAGTCACCAACCTTCCTACGTTCTCGATAGAAAACTGAATGTATGGTTATTACAGATTCAGTTCCCGCATATACAGGCTTGCGAATCCGCGATTACTGCAGATAGGGTTCCACACGCTTAGACATTGGAAGGCAACCATGCTTTACCACGAAACAAAAAACCCATGCCTATTAAAGAGTTGCTGGGACATTAAACATTAGACACAACGCTATTATTACATTCAACTTAGAAGACACTGCTCAAAGAGGAAAACCACAGCTTTGAAGTTAAAGCCATAAAAAACACAAAAGACATAAAGCTTTATTGGAAGTTGGCTTAGAATATATCTGTGAAAAAGACGGTTTAATGTTTTTTAGGAAACGAAAGTAATGGAAAAATGCATAGAAAACGCCAAAAATGAATCTACAATTCATATTTTCTGTTCATAAGACAGTTAAATACCCAAAGCCTACTTGTGTGCATAATCGTTGGAGGAAACTCCTTGAAACATGACATAACACCAAAACAAAGAAAAGATCTACAAGCAAAAATGGCTAAAGTTTTCAAAGAAAACATGAAAGGACTCCGGACAGAATTACAAAAAATATTGGTAGACGACATGGTCACAGCCTTCCAAAATAGAATAAACGTGTTAAACAGAGCACAAGCGAAAAGAAGCTACTAATGGGGACTAAAGAGGAAAAAGACGTAGTTTGAATCCATAAAAGCTTTATATAAAAAGGGTGAAAATATCGCCAAGAGGTTTAGGATAATGAGACGATCCAAACTTGAAATGTATATTGACATCCTTAAGGTGCTTGCTCACCGCGGCCCATTAAAGCTAACCCATATCATGTATAAGGCTAATGTTAACTGTAGCGTACTGAAACAATATTTAGACTTTCTAATAAAACAGCAGCTTGTTGAAGAACGCACAATCGGAAAGCGCCGAGTTGTCTACGCCATAACACAAAGGGGCATTACAGTGCTCAAGTACTTCCGCGAACTTAAACAAGTCTTGCCAATTGTTGAAGAACTAAGAAATAGAGCACCTGTACCATACTAACCATCTAAATTTTTTAACCACACCAATCTTTCACCAAATTGTATATTTTCAAAGCGTAAAATACAGCTTGCTCTCCAAAACATTTTAGCTTTGACATGAATCAAAAAACAACCACATTACTTCTAAACGGCACCACAACACAACTATCACTAATAGGAGAGTTACGGAGAAAATTCGGCATTTACTGTAAGTAGTGAACGTTTACTTTAAGAATCATTATGAATGTTTCGCAAGACTTAATAAACGCTTTACCCTCTAAACTATTGTACACATGTAAAACACATAGGGGAACCAGCGTGGCTAAACAGGAATCTCTCGGGAAAAAACCCTTACAAGTACTGGAGAAAATCAGAGAAAACCTAGAAAAATTAAATGAAAAAATGGAAGTCATGATTGAGCTACAGAAACACGGCAGAAAAGACGCCCAGCCTCTTCCAGAAACGCCCTTGGACGTTATGACCTTGCTTTCCATGCCGGATCATCTAAGAAAAACAGCCATGACTGTTTGTAGACTTGGACGTGCCACAGCCGACGAGATAGCTCAACAGACACATAGGGCGAGAGCTGTGGAAAGCGCGTATCTTAATCAACTTGTTATAATGGGGTATCTGAAAAAAGAAAGGAAAGGGCGAAAGGCGTATTTTTATGTGGATAGAGAAAGTCAAGGAGGGTAAACATTGGGCAAAATAATTGCGGTTCATTCCTATAAGGGTGGAACGGGAAAAACTCTTCTTTCAGTTAATTTAGCCGCAACATTTGTTAAGCTTGGAAAGAAAGTTTGCCTATTTGACCTTGACTTTAGAGCTCCAAGCCTGTCCATACTGTTAAAAATGGAGAATTTAGAATATTGGTTAAATGATTACTTGAATGGAACATGTGAAATCGACAAAGTTTTAGTGGATTTAAGTGACAAAATTCACAATGGCGGTAAGCTTTTTGTAGGGTTTGCCAACCCAACTACAGAAGCCATTAGAGAGATGAGTGCAAAAGACAGAAAATGGGAAATGCGTGCTTTAGGAAGGCTCTTGTCCCTTAGAACTTCTCTTTTAAATGGCAAGGGATTTGATTATCTAATTTTTGATACAAGTCCTGGTTTGCAGTACTCGTCTATAAATGCCATTGTAGGTGCTGATATTGTGCTTGTTGCAACAACTTTTGACAGATCTGATGTTGACGGAACAAGACGTATGTTACAAGAACTTTACGATTTGTTCGAGAAAAAAACGGAGATAGTGTTGAACAAAGTTTTGCATGATGTTTCCTCCAAATCTGGAAAAGAAATTATGCAAACAAAAATAGGAGACCTATATCATACTCCTCCACTGGGAATAATACCTTGTTTTTGTGATATTTTAAGAGGGGAAGGAAACATTATTTTTCCCCAAGAAAAGCCAGAGCATCCATTCACGAAAATCTTGGAAGAAATAGCGAACAAAATAGATAAACTGCCATAAGCGTTTATTGTCCTGCTATTTTATTCACTAACTGATAGATTTTGCAGGTTTTGCACTTCTCGTATTCCTTTTCTTCGCATTGTTTGCATATTAGACGGTTTAGCTCTTTGATTTCGGAGTTCATTGTTATCTCCCTTCTCAGTGAATAAATAACTTCTCTGTTTGGTAATATGCTGTATTCCGTTCTCGTAATATTTCATACGCTGAACTTATTACATCATACACTTGACACGAAATACACGATAATTTTATATTAGCTTAAAATGTAAACATTTGCGTGGTGCTTTGGCTTGAACAAAAACGTGGCTTTAACAGCGCTGGCATGGGGATTGTTTTTTGTCCTCATTGGCGTAAGTTGGGCGCTGACCAACTATTATGTTATAGATATTGTGCCTTATGTTGCTTTGGGAGCGGGATTGATTTTGATAGGGCTTAATATTGCAAGGACAAGTATGGGAATGGGTTTAAGCAAGTTCAGCTTGTTTATTGGAATCATTGCGTTTGCTTTTGGCGGAGCAGGGCTTATCGGTTACAAATTACCGTTGCTCGAGACAATAATAGTGTTAATTGGTTTGTTCATAATTGCTGAAGCTGTAAGGTCGCTAACAAAATCTCGATAAAATGCTATTCCGTTAGGAACTGGAGACTGCGAATTGAATAGGTCAGCGGTTATTCTTGCAGGCGGATTTTCAAGCAGGTTAGGACAAGACAAGGGATTGCTGCAGTTAGCAAACAAACCTCTTGTGAGCCATGTTTTAGATGCTGTTGAGTCCATTGTTAATGAAAAGATAGTTGTTGTCAGCTCTAACTTACAAGCAGATAATTACAAGAAAGTTCTAGATTCGACTGTAAAAGTTATTGTTGATGATGAAGAATTGCATGGCCCGCTTGTGGGCGCAAAATCGGGGTTTAAAGTGGCATGTGGAGACTTTTCTCTTCTTCTTCCATCTGATACACCTTTTCTCTCAAGAGATGTTCTTTCTCTTCTGTTTGAATTGTGCATAAATAGAGCGGCAGTAATTCCAAGGTGGCCAAATGGTTACATAGAGCCTTTGCATGCGGTTTATCAGACAAGGATGGCTTTGGAAGCTGCTGAAAGCACGCTGAGAATGGGCGAAGTGAATATGCGGTCTATGGTGGATAAGCTGAGGGGTGTACGTTATGTTTCAACGCTTGTACTGCAGCAATTAGACCCTGAACTTAGAACATTCTTCAACGTTAATACTCTGCTTGACTTTAAGAAAGCTGAAAAGATGCTTAAAGATGCTTAAAATGCGAAAAGGCAGAATTTAATGGAATTTTTAGGTTGCCTTGTTTTGTTTTGCGTATTTTTCCGTTTCTGAGAGTAATTTTTCTATGTCAGTCTTTGAGTGAGCCGTGCTGAGAGCTCCTGTGTGTGTTGGCAAGAAGAAAATGCCGTTGGCTATCAGTTTTAGATTATAGTCAATGAGCTTTTTTCTATCAGCTTTGAAAACTGCAGTGGCGTCTTTGATGTTTTCTCGTGTGAAATGAGTGTTAAACAGTGAACTTGCGCCAACAACTTGGACATCAATGTCATGCGCTTCAAAGATTTCTCTTAATTGTTCTCGTATTTTGTCTCCCAATTTATTTAGATTGTTTATTAACCGACCATCTTTCAAGATTTTTAATGTCTCTAAACCAGCAGTCATTGTTATCGGGTTTGCCGTGAAAGTTCCGCCATGAAAAGAGAAAAGAGGGCGTTCATAAACACGTGAATCCAACCTTTCCATAATTTCGCGGGGTCCACAAAAGGCGCCAACTGGAAAACCTCCACCCAAAATCTTCCCGAAAACAGTCAAATCTGCCTTTACACCATAAAATTGTTGGGCGCCACCAGGAGCTAATCGAAATCCAGTGATTACTTCATCAAAGATTAACAATATGTTCTTTTCGTCGCAGAGTTCTCTTAGCCCTTTCAAAAACTCTTCTTCTACCGGAACTCCTCCACCTGCACCTAAAACTGGTTCAATAAGGATGGCTGCGACTTCCTCGTTCTTTATCTTTTTCTTCTCTTCTTCTAGATCGTTAAAGGGTAAACAAATGGTGTCTTCTAGTGCGCCTTTCGTTAAGCCTGCAGATTCTGGAACGTCAAATGGGTGCTTGACGCCTACGTGAAGTGCGTCGTAACCTCCGTGCCATCCACCTTCAAATTTGGCAATTTTCTTTTTGCCCGTGTATGCTCGTGCCAATCGTGTGACATACATGTTTGCTTCTGTTCCAGAATTTGTGAAGCGGGTCATTTGGGCGTTGGGAACCATTTTTGTGATTTGTTCTGCTAATGCGATTTCTAGTTCGTGGGATGTTCCGTAGTGGGTTCCTTTTTCTAGTTGATTTTTCACTGCTTTTATGATTGCTGGTGGGCTGTGTCCGAGTATGAGTGCTGTGTGTCCAAGCCAGAAGTCTATGTATTCGTTTCCGTCTACGTCATAGAGTTTGCTTCCTTTGGCTTTGGCGGTGTAGAATGGGTATGGTTCAAAGAATCTTATTCCATATGAAACTCCAGCTGGAAGAACTTTTCTGGCGCGTTCGTGTAAACTTTTGGATGTTGGAGTTTTTGAGATGTACTCTTCAAACATTTTGGTTCCTTCTGGACTTTTAGTTTGCATTGAATTTTCTTATTATAGTTTCTACGGCTTCGTCTAAGTTGTTTACGATGGCGTCTGCTTGTGGGCACTCAATGTTTTTCTTTTCTCTATCTAATAGTATGGCGTGAATGCCCAATCGCTTAGGCAGAAGTATGTCCACTTGCACATCATCGCCTATCATAACAGCTTCTTCGGGTTTTACATTCAAAAGTTCTAGGGTTTTTCTGTACATTTTTGGGTTGGTCTTATCGCATCCAGCTTCGTAGCCAGTCACTATATAATCAAAATATTCTTTGATGGGCTTTATTGCCTTTTTAAATTGGAAGTAAGCAATTGTTGTGACTATGGCTGTTTTGAACATATGCTTCTTCGCTTTTTTCACGGCTTCGGCAGCGTCCCACTGCAATCGGTATGGTCTGTTTTTGAGACGCTTAACGATGGTTTCGAGTGTTTCCTTGTCAACTTTGACGTTCAATCTCCATAAAATCCTAGTGAAATAAGAGCGCCAACTCTTGTAGCCATATTTTGGATAGTCTACAAAAGCAACAAACATCCACGCGGCTCTCAATTGTTGTGGCGAAACTTCGTAGCCTCTGCTGAAAAGGTAATCTGAAAGCTCTTCACTGGTTACTTCATCCTCTTTTTTAACATAAGCTAACGTCTGATGCAAATCAAATAAAACTGCTTTTATCTTGGTCAACTAATTCACTTGGCATCTGTTAAGGTTTGGTTTTCCTATTAATTTTGCTTTGTAAATTTTCAATTTTCTATAAGGTGTAATGCGTTCTGGACAAGTATAGCCCCCTTATAAATAGGTTGAACCTCGACTTAAAGCCATTAATGGAAAGTGCACCATTCCCTTCGGCAATAGCCTCAGCCTAGCCATTAATATTTAAAATTTTTTGTAATCTTGTTCTGGTCACAAAAAGGCGAACTATTGTTAATAAG
>JAIMAA010000102.1 GCA_023512225.1 Candidatus Bathyarchaeota archaeon | reverse complement strand
GTGCATGTATTAATCGGTTTTTTCAGCAAGGAATTTTCAAGCATACTGTTCACCATTAACCTATATTTATTGATAAATGTTTATAAGTATTTCTAAATTGAGATAATATTTATAAGTTATAAAGATATTACCTTTAGGGATGTGAAAAAATGCGAGTAGGTTTCTTTGTTTGGGAGTACCCACCTCAAATCGTCGGTGGTCTAGGCACTTATGCTGAATATATTACACGTGAGTTCGTTCAACTAGGTAATGATGTTACGGTCTTTACACTTAATCCGGGCAATTTGAAAACCAGAGAAATTTTGAAAGGTGTAGAGGTCCATCGCCCTCTAATCGCTGATGCAAGCCATGTCTTCCCCATGTTTGTTACTGAAGATCTTAGAAGTTGGGGAACGAATATTCGCTTTTTCAACGATGTCTTCGTATACAATGTTTTAAGCGCGACAAAATTCATTAATGATTTGATCCGTAAAGAGGGTTATGTCTTCGATATAGTGTGTGTGCACGACTGGCTAAGTAGCATAGCGGGGCTAATAATAAAAAATGAAACGGAAATTCCCGTTATCTTTCATGTTCACAGCACCGAATGGGGTAGAAGTGGAGGGCGAGGATCAAAAGTTGTGTCACATTTCGAGCGGGAGACAGCCCAGCAAGCAGACAGGATAATAACTGTAAGCCACGCGATGCAAGAAGATTTAATTAGGCATGGGTGGCCCCAGTCAAAAATAAATGTTGTGTGGAATGGTGTAGATCCAGAACGTTACGATCCAAAGAATTGCAAACCCGAGGATGTAGAGGCGCTTCGCAAGAGATATAACGTAGAATCTGACGAAAAAATGATTCTCTTTGTTGGAAGACTTACATGGGTGAAAAGCGTCAAAAACTTGATACAAGCAATGCCCATGGTTCTGGAAGAACACCCAAAAACTAAACTTGTCATTTTAGGTAAAGGCGAAGAGCAAAAGGACATTATTGAAGCTGCAAACAGACTTGGAATAAAGGATAAAGTTATCTACAGATTCGAATTTGTACCCGAAGACGAGAGGATACTACATTATGCTGCCGCAGATGTCTGTATATTTCCCTCAGTCTACGAACCATTCGGCATAGTAAGCCTGGAAGCCATGGCTGTGGAAAAGCCAGTAGTCGTTGGCTCTCGTGGAGTTGTCGGCTTCCGAGAGCAAGTTATTTCTTCCGGTCCACATCAAAATGGAATACACATTAACGGCGAAGACCCAGCGGACATAGCTTGGGGAATAAAAGAAACACTTAAAGATCCGCAAAGAGCAGAGGTTTGGGGCAAGAATGGACGTAAAAGGGTTTTGGAATACTTCACATGGAGAAAGGCTGCAGAACAAACACTAGAAATCTACAAGGAATCATGAAGGAAAAGTTTCAATAAAGTGATTTTATAAAAGAAGAGGAGATTAGTTTGGAACAAGAAAACATTTGGCATGCGTTGTCTGTTGAAGAAATATTCAAGAACCTTGAAACCAGTGTACGCGGATTAACAACGGCTGAAGCGGAGAAAAGACTAACCGAGTATGGACCGAATGAACTGGAAGAAGAAAAAAGGATAACAAAGCTGGCTTTGCTGTTTCATCAGCTTAAAAATCCACTGGTTGGAGTGCTTTTTGCAGCAGCGCTAATCTCTTTCCTTGTCGGCAAAATAATTGATACCATAGTTGTGGCTGTTGTAATCGCCTTTAACACGTCAATTGGATTCCTTCAAGAATACAAAGCTGAGGCGGCTCTTCGAGCCCTAAAATCGTTGGCAGCCCCAGAAGCAGACGTAATCCGAGACTGCCCTGAAAAAGGAACATGCATTGAGATGCGCGTTAAGGCAGAGAAAATAGTTCCAGGAGATATAATTCTTTTAGATGCTGGAGACAAGGTTCCCGCTGATGCTCGTATTTTTGAAGCAATAAACCTTGAAATTGATGAGTCAATGCTCACTGGCGAATCAACTCCAGTGAGGAAAACAATCGAGCCGCTTGATAAGAATCTGCTTGTAGCGGATAGGAAAAACATGGTTTTTTCAGGAACTATAGTAACTCAAGGAAGAGGTAAAGCTGTTGTTGTTGCTACAGGCATGAAAACGGAAATTGGCAAGATCGCTAAACTTATAAAAGAAACTGAAAAGGCTGAAACTCCTATTCAAAAGCGCACATCAGATCTGAGTAAAAAATTAGGGCTTTTTGCATTGATTGCTGGTAGCTTAATACTGATGGTTAGCCTTATACGTGGGTTTGAGTTTTATCAAACGTTTCTTTTTGCTTTAGCAGCAATTGTTTCAGCCATTCCAGAGGGACTACCTGCTGTTATTACAATAACTTTGGCTGTTGGAGTTAACAGAATGGCAAAACGCAACGCCATCATACGAAAGCTGCAAGCAGTAGACACCTTAGGGTCAGCCACAGTGATTGTCACGGATAAGACGGGAACCTTAACAACCAACCAATTAACAGTCCAAAAAATATTCGTAAATGGTAAAATGGTCAAGGTAACTGGCGTGGGCTTTGCTCCAGAGGGCTTGTTTGAAATAAATGGTGCTCCAATAGACCCAAAAAAGGATAATACTCTAAGCCTTTTGCTTGAAATCGCTGCACTTTGTAACGATGCCAGACTTAGACAGCACAAGACAGATGGATATCGTTGGGAAATATACGGAGACCCAACAGAGGGCGCGTTAGTAGTTGCTTCAGAAAAAGCAGGCTTCAAAAAAGAAGAATTGGAAGCACAGTTACAACGCGTAGACGAGATTCCATTCGATGCGAAAGAACGATACATGGTTACATTTCACAAATCGCCTGAGGAAAATTTGAGAGTTTACGTAAAAGGAGCACCTGAAACAGTTTTAGAAATGTGTTCAGACATTCTAGTAGATGGTAAGATAAAAAAGTTGTCGCCGAAAGAAAGGGAAGAACTTCTCAAAGTTAGCACTGAAATGGCCAGTGAGGCGCTTAGAGTGCTTGCCATGGCGTATAAAATCATAGAGCTGGACAATCTTGAGGCCTTTAAGGAAAGCATTAGGCAGAAACGTGCTAAGTTGGTTTTTGTAGGCATTACAGGAATGATTGATCCGCCAAGGCCGGAGGCAAAGCAATCGGTACAACTTTGCAAAAGAGCAGGAATTAAGGTTGTCATGGCAACGGGAGATCATAAACTAACAGCAGAAGCTATTGCGAGAGAAATCGGAATTCTGGAACCCGGCTTGAAAATTTTAACTGGAGCAGAACTGGACAATATGAATGACGATGATTTAGATGCCGTTATAGAACAAACTTCGGTTTTGCCCGCGTTTCTCCATCCCACAAATACCGAATAGTCGAATCACTTAGGCGTAAAGGACACATCGTAGCCATGACAGGTGACGGTGTCAACGATGCACCAGCTTTGAAAGCGGCTGAGATAGGTGTAGCAATGGGTATTACTGGCACTGACGTTACAAAAGAAACCGCGGAAATGGTTCTTACAGACGACAATTTTGCAAGCATTGTCAACGCGGTTGAAGAGGGTCGCGTAGTATTCGAAAACATTAGAAAGGTTGTAAAATACTTAATTGCCACAAACATGGGAGAAATTCTCACAATATTAACTGCGTTGATTTTCTTTCCGAATGTTCCATTGATCTTCACACCTGTTCAAATATTATGGGTGAACCTTGTAACCGACGGCTTGCTCGACGTGACTTTAGCTATGGAACCGAAAGAAGAAGATGTAATGGAACAGCCTCCGAGAAAACCTAAAGAGAAAATAATCAACAGAGATATCATGATGAACACGATGTATGTGGGGATTTTTATGATGATTGGAACTCTATATGTCTTTATGAAGGAATGGAACGGCGGAGACATTATTAGGGCTCAAACTTTAGGGTTCACAACGATGGCAATGTTCCAGGTGTTCAACGCATTAAACTGCAGATCAAGAACAAAATCAGTTTTCAAAATAGGCTTTTTCACCAATAAATATTTGTTCGGAGCAATCGCAGCATCTGTTACTTTACAAGTTTTAGCTACGCTATTGCCTCCGCTAAAAGTTGCGTTAGGTACTGCCTCCATCTCGGCATGGGACTGGTTGACTATAATCCTTATTTCAAGCTCAGTCTTCTTCGCCGACGAATTAAGAAAACTCGTTAGAAAAAGGGTGAAAGGGTGATGTTTTTGTCGTCAAAGTATGAAGTTAAACTTGTCTCTATTGAGGAAAGGAATAGGTTGATGGAGAAATATGGCGATCGCCTTCTGTACGAGGAGAGAGCTGACATATATGGGTGTTGCATCAAACTCTTGACAGACGTAAAATACGTTAAAGAACGTTGGGAAGAAAGTTTCTATCCCATGTCAGCGCATGTTCGTTCCCATGGAAGACTGATAGTGACGAATGATGAAAATGAAGGGCAAAGCGTGCTCTACGACCCGCTTTCTAAAACAGCTTTCCTAATTAACATAGACTATTATGGTTGGGTGAAATCCATCGCCTTAAGCGTTGCAAGCGATATCCTCGAAGATAATCATGGGATAAATTCAGTCCATGGCGCATGCGTAGATATAGAAGGTAAAGGCGTCTGCCTGATTGCCCCTTCTGGAACGGGAAAAATCACACATACATACGGGCTACTCAGACTTAAAGGAATACGCGTTGTGTCAGATGATTGGTTTTTCGTGCGTTTAATGGAAGCGCAAGTCGTTGCGTTTGCTTCGGAGAAAAATTTCTACATACAGGCAGATATAGCTGAAAACTGGGGCGAGTATCAAAAACTTGTAGAAAAGGCTGAATTTGATTCAAAAGGCAGGGCTGTAGTAAACGTGAGGTGGGTTGTTGGTAAAGGAAAAATTTTGCCTATGACCACGTTGAAAAAAGCTATATTGTTGAAGCGAGATCCAGAAGACAAGTTGGTCTTTAACCAACTCTCAGCTGAAGAAGCTTCCAGATACATAGAAGCTGTTGACTTCTGCAACCCCCATATGCTTGTAAAAGACGAGCGAAAGACAAACCTAAGAAGAAATTTCTTCAAAAAATTATTTAGTTCTCTGGAAACTTACATTGTCAACACTGCTACCCCAATTAGCCAAAGCCATAAAGCCATAAAAGAAGAAATTTTAGGGCTATAAGCCATTTGCCTAATGGAGCGTTTCACATGCAAAAAATTGGTGTTGTAACGGCAGGCGGCGACGCCCCTGGAATGAACGCAGCAATCCGCTCTGTAGTTAGAACCGCCATATTCCACGGATTGAAAGTTGTAGGGATAGAACGGGGATACGCTGGGCTTATTGAAGGAAAAATCCATCCTTTAAATGCACGTTCTGTTAGCGGAATAATTAACCGCGGAGGAACGGTGCTGAAGACTGCTCGCTGTGAAAAAATAAAAACAGAAGAGGGTGTTAAGAAAGCCGCTGACAACTTGAAGATTAACAAAATCGATGGGCTCATAGTAATCGGGGGAGACGGCTCCTTTAGAGGAGCAAGCGAGCTTTATAATGCCAGCGGAATACCAGTGGTGGGAGTGCCTGCAACTATCGATAATGATGTCGCTGGAACTGAAACCACTATAGGTTTTGACACAGCCGTCAACACTGCCCTATTCACAATTGACAGGATTCGTGACACTGCAACCTCCCATGAGCGAGTATTCGTTGTTGAAGTGATGGGACGAAAAAGGGGTTTTCTAGCTCTTGCTGTGGGATTCGCTGAAGGAGCAGAATTTATTCTCGTCCCAGAGTTAAAATTTGACATAGAAACTATCTGTAAAAAGCTTAAACAAGGACGTAAAAAGGGTAAAACATCAGAGATAATTGTCATGGCTGAAAGTGCGGGTGATTCTTCTCTAATCGTTAAGGAAATTAAAAGGCAAACTGGATATGATGTTCGCTTAACAATTCTTGGACATGCCTTGAGAGGAGGAGCGCCCACAGCGCAAAGCAGAATCCTTGCCAACCAGTTTGGAGCACACGCTGTGGAGCTTCTACTAAAGGGAGCAAAAAAGAGAATGGCTGGAGTTAAAGGCGAAAAAATAGTTTCGGTAGATTTAGATTATTCATGGCAACAAAAGAAGAATATAGATAAGCAACTATATCGTCTAGCAGAAATACTTTCATCATAAAAGGGTTGAAAAGGAAATGAGATTGTTAAAACAAAAGATTGCTTACTTTTCAATGGAAATAGCATTATCCAATGATATTCATACTTACAGCGGAGGTTTAGGGGTTCTTGCAGGCGACACAATAAAGTCAAGCGCAGACCTGAACATTCCTTTGACAGCAGTTACATTGATAAGTAAAAAGGGCTACTTTAGGCAGGAACTAACTCGTGAAGGTAGGCAAATAGAACATCCAGATCCGTGGAACCCTTCACAGCTCATTCAACCATTACCCGAAGAAGTTACGGTCCAAATTCAAGGTAGAGATGTTCGCATAAAAGCTTGGCTATACGCTGTAAAAAGCGTAAGAGGCGGCGAGGTTCCCGTATACTTTCTTGATACAGATGTTGAAGGAAACAGTTCCGAAG
>JAIMAA010000101.1 GCA_023512225.1 Candidatus Bathyarchaeota archaeon | reverse complement strand
GTGTGGAATAGAAGCATCAATGTTGGAACATAAACTACCGCCAAAGTTGACACTACAAAGATAAACACCCCTACAAGAAGCCATTTGTTAGTCAGAAATCCCACTTTGAAGGCGTTTTTGTTTTCCGACCTGCAGTTCCACACAACTATCAATTCATAGAAGCATGCCACCAGGAAAACCATCGTCCTCGCTTTTTCAACAGAACCTGAAACCGTGAAGCCCCACCAAAAGGCAATGATTTCCGCCATGAACTGAATGGCTGTGGATGCGAGGATGAAAAGCAGCATTCCATGCAATAGCCCCTCTTTTGGACTGCGGGGCAGCTTTTCCATAACATCATCAGCTGGTTACTATTGTGGGTAGCCCTTCCGGAACCGCTGATACCGCCAAAGCAGCCGATGTCATGAATATTTGAACACTAACAGCCTTATTCTAGTTTCAAAATTTTTCTGCCCTTGACTGATTCCGCATTTCATTGGATGTTTAAAAATTTTAGAAGCTTTAGCTGGAATTTCAGCGAAACCGAAAACCATGGTCAGACCCATTTTTATCTATTTTACTCTGAATTTTGCAACGTTCTAGCGTGAGCGCTAAGTTTATTAAGAATTATTTGAGTATAGAGCAGAAGTTGTTTTGGGAGGAAACCGCCATAAACGCTGAAGAAGGGTTTCATGCTCTTGAAGTCACTGAAGCCTTGGATAGACTTAAAACCAGTACACAGGGGTTGACTCAAGAAGAAGCTGCAAGCAGGTTAAAGCGGTACGGGTTCAACGAGTTAGCTGCTGTAGGAAAAGTTTCCCCTCTAACAATTCTCTTCAGACAGTTCAAAAACATCCTCATACTACTACTTGTTGGAGCCGCGATAATTTCTCTAGTCACGGGTCATGGTGTTGACGCTGCAGTTATCTTTGTCATAGTGCTCGTTTCCACTGTGCTTGGTTTTACTCAAGAGTACCGTGCTGAAAGAGCCTTAGAAGCATTGAAAAAGATGCTCAGCCCCACCTCGGTAGTGATAAGAGATGGAAAAGAAGTAACAATACCCTCTAGAGAAATCGTACCTGGCGACATTCTTGTCTTAAAAGAAGGGGATAAAATCTCTGCAGATGCCCGATTAATAGAGACCCTACGCCTTCAGACCAACGAAGCATCTTTGACAGGTGAATCCATGCCCGTGTATAAGGAAACAATGAAACTTTCTGAGGATGCTCCTATTCTCGAGAGGAAAAACATGGTGTTTTCAGGCACCGAAGTGACCAGCGGAAAGGGAAAGGCACTTGTCGTTGCTACAGGCATGAACACCGAGTTCGGAAAGATCGCCAAACAAGTAACTGTTGTTGTGAAAGAGGAAACCCCGTTAGAGAAAAGGACCAAGGAGTTGGGCAAGTGGTTAGGCATTGCCGCTTTGTCTATTAGTGTTTCGGTGCTGATTCTTGGATTTTTTAGAAACATACCTCTACTGAAAGTGTTTTTGTTTAGCATCGCCTTGGCTGTAGCCGCTGTTCCCGAAGCCTTGCCAGCGGTTGTTACAGGTAGTCTTGCGGTTGGTATGTACAAAATGGCTAAAAGAAACGCTCTTGTAAGAAAAATGCACGCTGTTGAAACACTTGGTTCAGTCACTGTGATCTGCTCAGATAAAACAGGCACTTTAACCAAAGGCGAAATGACAGTGCGCAAGATTTACGCTGGAACCGAAATGATAAACGTTACGGGTGTGGGCTATGAACCTAAAGGCGAATTTCACGTAGAAGGAGACAGCAACATTCTCCAGAGTGAACAGTTTTCTCTCCTTATGAAGGCGTCTCTGCTGTGCAATGATGCAGAGTTGATGGTTGAGGGGGATAAATGGCGCGTTAAAGGCGACCCAACAGAAGGAGCGCTTGTTGTTGTCGCCGAGAAAGCTGGTTTTCAACAGGCAGAAGTGAAAAAGCAATATCCACGTGTAGGCGAACTGCCCTTTAGCTCCGAAAGAAAGAGAATGACCACGGTTCACTCCACGCCTCACGGCGACCAAATGGTTATCATGAAAGGCGCGGCTGAAATAGTTCTTGAACGGTGCGCCTACGTGCATAGGTTAGACAGGGTTGAGAAACTAACTGAAAAACGAAGAAAAGAGATTTTGAGTATACAGGAAGAAATGGCCAGAGGAGCGCTTAGAGTACTCGGCATAGCTTACAAGAAAACACCTGAGAGCATCACGAATTTCGATGAGAAAGTTTTGGAGGACAACCTAGTCTTCTTAGGTTTGATGGGAATGATGGATCCGCCCAGAGAAGAGGCAATAAAGGCTGTGGAAGTCTGTAAACAAGTCAAAGTAAAACCTATCATGATAACAGGCGATCATAAGCTTACTGCAATGGCGATAGCGAAGGAGACAGGCATCTACCAAGAAGGAGACATCGTACTCACAGGTGAAGACTTGGAAAAAATAGCTGACGAAGAGTTTGAAGAAATCGTTGAAAAAGTAACAGTATATGCGAGAGTTTCACCAACTCACAAGCTGAGAATTGTTAAGGCATGGAAAAAGAAGGGGCATGTGGTCGCAATGACTGGTGACGGTGTAAACGATGCTCCAGCGCTTAAGCACGCTGACATTGGCGTGGCTATGGGCATTACTGGCACAGATGTCAGTAAGGAATCATCTGACTTGGTGCTTGCAGATGACAACTTTGCCACAATAGTTAGCGCCATTGAACTTGGAAGATGGATTTACGATAACATAAAGAAATATCTTACATATCTACTGCAAGCCAATCTTGTTGAAATAGCCGTGCTTTCAATCGCTGTTCTGGCTGGATATCCACTGCCTCTTCTCGCAGTACAAATCTTGTACATTAACTTGGCCACTGATGGACTTCCAGCCATTGCTCTAGGTGTAAGCCCATCAGACCCAGACATTATGAAGAGACCTCCTCGCCATCCTAAAGAAACAATGTTTACAAAAGACGTGAAGTATTTCCTTTTGATGGCGGTGTTGATACAAGTTCCTCTTTTGTTGTGGGTTTTCTTAAGCTCTTTGCCTCAAGGTGAGGTAATAGCTCAAACTAGATTGTTCTTAGCCCTAGTTTTCTTTGAATTGGCTTTAGCGTTGAACTGTCGTTCACTAAAGTATACACTATTCGAAGCGCGACCTCATAAATTCCTCTTATTGGCTTTGCTCTGGGAAACCTTTCTCATACTTATGTTAATCAACATCCCCGTGGCACGACAAGCGTTAGGAATAACTTCAATAGACCTCTTTGAAGCGGGACATATCGCTGGCCTTTTCCTCATAACACTATTCAGCATGGAAATTACGAAACGTCTTTTAAAGCGCGCACATGAACGTTGAAGCATAAACACCTTAAAAAGGCTTACTGGACTATAATAGGGTCTGCCTGGCCCCGAATCGTGGTAAGACTCCAAAAGCAAGCCCAGAACAGGTACAAAGTCAAACAAGTCAAACAGCTTCAGCAGACGCTTACGCTCAACCCACACATCCATCAAGAAAGCAAGAAAACGCTCAAAAATTAAAAACGAATTTTTGCCAGTCATATGCGTGCGTCTGCAGCAATACGAGCTCCAGTTTCAAGAATTAGGATGTCTCTTGGAACAACTTCTTGCTGGAATTATCATTTCCATCGCTTCGTAGCACCCGCGCCTTCGGAGCAGCCATTTTCTCCATAGCCTCAATAGCCTTCTCAGACTTATACTCTTGGATAAAACCCACAGCCGCATTCAAAATTACAATAGCACCTATCACCAGCGCATCTGCATAAGTCTCAAAGGCTGTGGATGGTTCCGCAGCAACTTCTGCCTCGAACCAGCCCACCATAACTGAAATGGCGATGGCCACCAACAAAATCAGCATAAAAACATTCTTAAACTGAAGCAGGAAAATCTTAAAAGGAGACACGCCCTTGCGCCTTTCAAACTCGTTATAACCAAACTTTCGTAACCGCAGCGCAACCTCATTCTCACTCAAGCCCCTCTGATCAGAACCTAAATAGTTTAGAACCTCCTCCACTTCCATAGCATGCCATGATCGAGCCAATTCTGCCACGCCACATATTTTACATCAAGCACAGTTTCTCAAGAAATGCAAAAACAAGTTTTAAAATCTTGCTCGCAATAATCCTTCTTGACGGTTTCCATTAGTAATGTTTTTGGTGTCATTGTTATCTTCTCTAATTATAGCTAGAATAGCCGCTGAGCATAGAGATGTTTGGTGTAGACGTTAGAGACCTGCAAAATCCAATGGAATGATTGAAGGAGAAAGTGCCTAAAGTGAAGTAATGGTGTTGTCTGGAATCTACTGCTTCTAATCTATGCTAAAACTAGCTTATGCAACTATATTGTGAATTCGCTTTCTCTTTACAGCTTCTTGATTTCTAGGGCTATTCTTCTGCCAGCATACATTTTCTCCCCGTACTTTAGATAGGCGCATGGTGATGTCCCGATTCCGACGTTTGTTCCTGCAACAATGCGCGCTGAAATTTCAAAAGTGTAGATTTCTAAACTGTCCGTAACAACGATTTCTAGACAAAACGGTCCTATTATCCCTGGCGGAGCGAGTTCTTTCGCTGTCTTTTGCACATTGTCTCCCATTTTTAGCAGTTCTGGCAGTAGCGACTCGCGAACGGTTAGAGGGATGTTCCCCACAATTGTGTAGGTGGGACTTACGTCTATTTCCAGCTGTTCAGCTGCCGATACCCTTCCTATGCCGCTACTGTGGATTCGTAGCGTTTGTCCACGCCTAGAAATTCAACGTCATCATTTATTATCGACGAGAAGTAGTGGGGGTAAACGTTCACACCCAAAACATACTCCTGCAAATGTACCTTTTCCACATCCTCCTTGTTAAGCAAGCCACGATGTATCATCTTCTTAACTCTCCTTTTGAAAACTTCTGGCGAGTTCGCTAAAAAATAGCCTTTCCCACCCTTGGCTCCGGGAAGTTTGGCTATCGCTAAGCCGCTGATTTCCTCTGGGCTTTTGAAGGTTTTTGGAAGCCTAAGCCCGGCTTTTCTAAGCCATTCTGCCTGTTTCTCGCGGTTCGCCTCCCATTGGAGGAGTTGGCGGTTTCCAAACATGGGAACATAGAAATTGTTTATCAACTCTTCAGTGCTTAGGTAAGCCGTGAAAGAGCCGTGGGGCACAATGACCGTGTTAAGCTTTCTGAGTTTTTCCTGCACTTTGTCATCCAACAATTCTGCAAAGTCATCTACTATTATGAGTTCGTCCGCTAATGGAAACTTCTTGTAAACAATTGTGTCTTTTTCTTTGCATATGCATACAGCTCTGAAACCCTCTTCTTTAGCGCCTTTAAATATGTTCAATGCTGAATGGGAGCCTATAGTGCCTATCGTCAACTTTCTCAAGTCGTATTTGCCTATTAGTTGGCTTATTTCTTCATGGGTTATCATGTTACAATATCCTCTAGTCTGCTCTCTTTAACGGCGCGTTTTATCTCCATGGCAACTCTTCTGCCAGGTCCAACTTCCACGCCATACTTGTATTTCATGTATGGTGATGTAGGTTCCACGCATGGGCAGCCGGGCACGCGGGGGCTAACGTCGAAAACATAAAATTCAAGGTTTTTGTTTACCGCGCCTTGCAGTGCAAAAAGCCCTATTATGCCCGGTGGATACTCTTCTTTGCAGACTTCAACGAAGCGTTCTCCAACCTCAAAAACTTTTTCAAGCTGGCTTTCCCGCATTGTAACGCCCATATGCCCAATTTCAATGTTTTGCATGACTATTCCAAGTTCTAGTTGCTCTTGAGCTGGAAGGTCTAATACACCGTCCAAGTCTGTTTGAATTCGTCTATCAAACCCTAACAAGTCAATTTCGTCGGTTAATGGCGACCAGAAAAAGTTTGCGTTAAACTTGGCGCCTATCACATACTCCTCTATAACGGCTTTTTGGAGGGCTGCAGGGCTTATAATACCTTTACGTATTCGTTCCTCTGCTTTTTGCTTGAACTCTTCGGGTGAGGAGGCGTAGAAGAAGGCTCTTTCGATGGCACGTTCTTTTTCTGGAACCTTAACTATCACCAGACAGCCTATTTCCTCTGGAGACTTGAAAATTTTAGGTGTGGGGATTCCAGCTTTCTGAAGTAAATAGTACTGGTTTTTGGGTAGGTTGCGTTCTTCTGTTTTAAGCATGAAACGGTTTCCCATTATGGGCACGGTGAAACGCTCTTCAATGTTCTCGTAGCCCACATAAACCGAAAAAGAGCGGTTTGGCACAAAAATGGTGTTTAAGGCTCTGAGCTTCTCAAGATTTTCCACATGCACCACGTCTGCAAATCGGTCAAGCAAAAGCACGTGGTCAAACAAGTTAAGGTAATATTTGGTGTAAGTTTTCTCGCGTTCCTTTTGGCAAACAACAACCGTTTCGAATCCTTCTTGTTTGGCGCCATGGGCGATTTCCAACGCTGAATGGGAACCTAAAACGCCTATCCGAATGTTGCGCTCATCATGTTCGCCAATTATCTTATCAATTGTCCGCTTGTTAATCACACCTTATCGCCTACATATCCCTCATATTTCCTCATGGTTTC
>JAIMAA010000100.1 GCA_023512225.1 Candidatus Bathyarchaeota archaeon | reverse complement strand
CAGCTAAAACTTTCGATTTTTCTTGAGGCATTTCTGCTCACGTTAAGCAATGGTTCAATTTTCACCTAAAAGAATTGTGAATTAACAATCCATATTCGGTTACAGTAAGTCTTATCAGATGTCATTAGGTGATAGAAAATGGATGTTCATATGCCAGAGTTTCTGGAAGAGTTTGCATCATCAGTATCGACCAAAAAGGAGACTTTGAAGGAAAAGATATTCAAGGGAACACCAAATCCATTGCAAAGGGGTTTTGAAAGGCATTTTAAGTCTCACTGGATTCCATTAAGTGAAACAGAGAAGTATTCTTCAAAAACAAGTGAAGTCGAGATAATGGCTGTTGATTCAAGTGTCTATACTAATCTTTTGTCGACTGGTGGAATATTTTACGTCATTAGGTCTTTGGCTGTCTGCAGAGATCAAGAAAAGAAACTTCTGGAGACAGATGCATTCTTTACTAAAGCCAGTTTTCTGGAATCACAGCTTTTTGTTGGAAGGAAAATGGAGATGTTTGAGTTCCTGGTTGCAATTGATGCTCTTAAAAGTGGTTTCAAATGTTGCAGTATTCTGATTGATGGTTCGTTGTACGGTCGAGTCTCGCACGTGCCTATTGAGACAAAAGTTGAGGATCAGCGACTTGTGCTTTTGCATTATTTTCAGGTTTACCGTGAGCTTCTTGATTTGTGTAAATCTGAGAAGATTTTGCTGATGGGTGTAAGCAAAGAAAGCAGGTCTACTTTTTATCGTGATTATTTGCTTAAGCTAATTTTTGAGGAAACACTCAAGAGCTTGGATTCAAGCATCGACACTGCTGACTTGCATAGGCTGAAACCGATTTTTGCAGAGACGTTGGACGATGAAAAAACTGCTTTGAGAAAATTTGCAAAACTTCATAATAAATATGGAAAAAGGCTTGACAGTGTCGCTTTGATCCTTGAGGAGCTTATCTCTTCTCGACCAGATTATCAGCTTATTATGAATTATGCTCAAACTCCAGGATACACTCAACCGTTGCTGCTTGGGCCTTCTGCAAGAACGGCACGTCGACTTGAAGCGTGTTTGAAGGATCCTGCAAGATATGTGCGAGCTCACTTTCCTGCGACAGTTCGAGAGAAAGGAAAGGACTTCGTGGATTGGGCTTCTAATATACTTTTAAACCTTGCTGGTTTTCCAGGGATTATTTCCTTCTATCTTTTGCTTGACGTTAGGGATTCACCCATAAGAATTGATATACCCTGTTGGGATCACATTTTTGCACGTACAGGCTGGCCCAAACCAATAGACTTTGATGTTGACGAGGTTCTGAAAGTCATGGTTACTGGTTATTGCGGATTGGATTGTTATAATCTTTGGCTTAAGAATGTGGATGAGAGGGTTAGGCTTAAGAAGCGCGTCGTAGATAATCTATATTTTCCGTTTATGGAAAGGTTGTTTGGCGAGAAGATAATTCGAGGAAGGGGATATAGACGTGTCAAGTACCCTTAAAGAAGTTGGCGTAATAATCGGTGAAGCCAGTTCAAGCGAGTTTTTCTTTGCTTCAAAACCTGGCGAAATGCCCTCCAGATGGGAATATCTTTTGACATATTCTGAAGAAGACGTTGATGGAAAACCGAAGCAAGTGGAAGTCGTGGCCCAGATTGAGCGTGTGATTTCTGCCAGTCAAGCCCTGACAAAAGAGTTGGATTTTGAGATAATTAAAAAGATAATCGAATCTGGTTTGGCTGACAAAAAAGTTTGGGGAAAGGCTCGTGTGCTTGGTTATTTAACTGATAGCGGTGATTTGCAGCAACCTAAAAAAGCAGTAATGCCGGGCAAGCCTGTATATATTGCGCCAGCAGAACTTCTTGAAAAATTTTATTCGTATCCTGAGGATGAGGCCATCAAAGTAGGCGCCTTGATTACGCGGAGCGAGGTCCCTGTTAGCTTGTCAGTTAAAGGGTTTAGGCGTCATTTGGCGATTATTGCTCAGACGGGTTCTGGTAAGACGTATCTTGCTGGGATTATTGTTGATGAGCTTTTGAGGAAGGGAGGGACAATTATTATGTTGGACCCGCATGCTGACTATGTTTTTCTGTCAAGAAGACTCGATGGGAAGAGGCATGAACTTGCGGATAGGATAACCGTGTTCAGAAATCCGTCAAGCACAGGGAGATACACCGAGAGCGAAGTCGGAAATGTTAAACCGTATGAAATTTGCTTTTCTGATCTCGACTTGGATGAAATTTGCCTGATTTGTGGGATAAGTTCGCATTATACTAACATTGTGACAGGTTTGGGAAAAGCCTTGGAGCATCTGAAGGCTGAGAAAGATGTTTTCCAGCCTGAGGACTTGTTGGAAAAGCTCGAGAATGTAGATAGTTGGAAAACCGAGGATATGGACTCGAAGATTGTTGAGGGTGCAAGATCTGCTGCGAAGTATCTTGCGCGCCTTATTAATATGAAAGTTTTCACCAGTGGGGCTACTAAGATTAGTGAGATGTTGAAGCCTATGCATCTTTCTGTTGTTGATCTTTCAGGTTTAGATGATGATGTCTCTGATTACATTGCGTTCAGGATATTGTCAGATGCTTATGAGAAAGTTGCGAGCGGTGAATTCGGGTACCCTGTTTTTGTTTTTGTTGAGGAAGCCCATAAATTCATTCCAGCAACAAATTCGACGTATTCGAGCAGCATTATAAAAAAGATAGCAGCAGAAGGCAGAAAATTCGGTATCTTTCTTGTTGTCATAACCCAACGTCCTTCAAAAATACATTCTGACGCTTTAAGCCAATGCAATAGTCAGATTATTATGCGTATAACGAACCCTAAGGATCAAGCTGCAGTTGCCGCCAGTTCTGAGCGTCTTGGCGAAACTTTGCTGGATGATTTGCCGGGTCTTAATACAGGTGAAGCTGTTATCGTGGGTGAAATGACACGAGCGCCAATAATGGCAAGAATAAGGAAGCGCACTACACGAGAGGGCGGTAGTGACATAGATATTATGGGCAAAATGAAAGAGGCAATTGAAAAGGCAAAGGAGGAAACCGTTGAGAATGAAAGTAAACGTCTACGAGAAGAAATGAAAGGTTTTATGGGTTCAAGTAGAGAGGATGAGAAATAGCCATGGTTAGAATCGTGCATTTAGCTGATACTCATTTGGGTTACAAACAGTACAACTTGGAAGAAAGGGAAAAAGACATTTACGATGTTCTCGAGGAAATCGGCGATAAGATACTTGAAGAGCATGCAGATATTGTTATTCATAGTGGAGATTTGTTTGATTCTCCCAGACCTACAACACAAGCTTATTATGCATTCAAAAAATTTCTGAAAAGACTTGATGGGAAAGTCGAGTTTTTTGCGGTTCTTGGAGATCATGATAAACCTAAAGCTCGTGGAATGCCGCCTCACAAGCTTTTTGACGATCAAATTCAAACACTCGGTGTAGCTGGTGTTTCGGAACATCAGCAAATAAGCGTCGATGGCAAGAAGGCCCTCATTGTGGGTATTTCTCATCTGAGCAGGACCTATAGACCAATCTTAATTGAGGAACTGAAAAAACTTGAAAATTTAAAAACGCAAGTTGATTGCAGAGTTCTTGCACTTCATGAAGCTATTGATAAGTTCTTCCCTTTTGAAGAGGCTTGTGAAATTTCGTTGACGGAATTGCCCAAGAACTTTAGGTATTATGCTATGGGTCATCTTCACTCTCGAATAAGGGCATCTTATGGGCAAGGTGAATTAACCTATCCAGGTAGCACAGAGATAATCAGAAGTGACGAGATAGGTAGTTGGAAGAAGCTTGGTAAGGGTTTCTTCATTGTAGACATCGAAAATGAGAAAGTGAATGTTGCCGAAGTTAATCTTGAGCGGATTAGACCTCAGATAGAGGTTAAACTCAGCTATGCCCATTTGAGGGATGAGTTGGAAGAATTCGTTAAAAAAATAGGTGATAATGAAAAACTTCCCGTGGTTCATGTTCGTGTGGAAGGGAAGGAGATTGATAGACAAGGGGTCCATCAAACATTAAGCGATGTTTTGACGGGGAAAGTGTTGACGTTTAGGCAAGTAATTGTGGAGGAAAGCGAGATGAGATTGCCTGAGCTTAAACCAGGTTCGTTCCACATTAACCAAGTCCTTAAGGACTATCTAAAGGATGAGAAAGCTGCCCAACTTGCGGTTGAGATGCTGAAATATCTTCGGCAAGGAGACACGGAAGGAGCCAAGAGTGTAGCTGACGGATACTTTCAGAGGCTTAAGGGTGGCGAAGAAGCTTGATATTGAACAGGATTAAGCTGAGTGATTTTGTTTCTCACAAGGATACTCAGTTGGATTTAGGCTATGGCATAAACGTGGTTGTTGGACCTAATGGTGCAGGTAAAACCTCGATTCTTGATGCGATTAGCTTTGCTCTATTCAATGATTGGAGCAATCGAGGAAGAAAGGAGAATCTAATCAATTTGAAATCAAATAGATGCAAAGCCACGGTTGAGTTCACTGAAGGAGGAATTAGGTATTCTGCTGAATGGTCAATGGAGCGAAACAAATCTGCCAAAGGAAGCTTGTATCGCATTCAAAATGGTGATAGAAAACTGTTGGCTCAGGGAGGCGGAAATACCGTAATTCCCGAAATCGAGAAAATTCTTGGGATAGATAAGAACATGTTTCTGCAGTCTGTTTATGTGCGTCAGGGCGAGATTGAAGAGCTTGTCACTGCAAGACCTGCAGATAGAAAAGAACTTGTTTCAAGACTTCTTGGCGTAGAAGACCTGCAAAAAGCATGGGAGACCATAAAAGCCTTAATTGATGATTATCAGCACTTACAGACTGCTTTAAAAACCGAGTTAGACCAGAAATCAACAATAGAAGCTGAGAGACAAAAATATCTTGCAACCTCCCAAGAATTAGCCAAAGCTTTAGAGTCCAAACGCAAAGAGTTACGAGAAATAGAGAACAAAATCAGAGGTCTGAAAGAGGTTTTAGATAAGCTAAAAATTGACAAGAGGGAATTTGATAGGCTTGATAAGGAGAAAAGTATTCTTAACCAAGGCATAAATAACGACAAAGAAAAGCTGCAAAAGGAACAGAGCGAGCTTGACAAAGCAGTTAAGGCTGAAGAAAATGTCAAGAACTTAGAGACCGAAGTTAATAAGCTTCCGTTATTAGAGGAATATACGCGCTATCTTTCACAAAAAAACGAAAAGGAACTGCAACTGAGCCGGCTAAATGAGAAACTGACAAACTTAGAGCGTCTGGAAAAAGACCTCCATGATAATGAGAAGAATCATGCTCTCTATGGGGAAAAGAAAAGGCTTCTGGATGAGAGAACTGAAGAGCGAAAGAAATATGAGGGCGCCGAAGCAGCGTTGAAGAAAGCATTGAAACATATTGAAGACCTTGGAAGAGAGGAGCAAAAGAGAAAGGCAGAATTGAACAAGGAACTTGAAAAATGCTTTAAGATAATTGGCGAGCAGGCTACGGTTGAAAATATTGAAACTTTGCTTAGCGCCAAAAGGGAAGAGTTTCAAAAACTTTTAGACCAGCTTGGAGAGAAAATCGAAGAGTGCAATAAGAAAGTTGGAATGCTGGAGAACCGAAAACAAGAGTTGGAAATTAATCTTGTCAGACTGAAACCTTCTGAAGGAGAAACAAAAACATGCCCCACTTGCGAGACGGAATTGACGCCTGAACGCTTAACTCATCTGATAGATAAATTCTCTTCTGAGAGTAAACAGATCGCAGCGGAATTGCAGAAATCGATGGAAGAACAGGCTACATTTGTTCAAGAAAAGAAGCAAGCAGATGGAAAGTTGAGGAAGTTGGCGTCGATTGACTCAGAGCATGTTAAAGGTCTTGCTGAGGAATTGGCAGAAATAGGAAGAAAGCTTTCAGAACAGAAATCTGAAGTTGAAGAACTTGAGAAGCAAGTTAAGGCGCTAAACGAACTGGATTCGGAAATAAGCAAGCTTGAGACTGAGATAGGCGAGCTTGAGGAAGCTTATCTTAGGTATGAAGCTGCAGATCGAGAGCTGAAGAAATTAGCTCCTCGAGAACAAATTGAGGCGGAGATAGCACCACTCAAGCAAGGATTAGAAACTATTTTGCAGTCTTTGGAAAATTCTATTTCGAAACTTGGTTATGAACCCAAAGAGCCGGAAGAAGAACTGAAAGAGCTGAGATTGAAAAAAGAAGAGTATGATGGGAATTTGCCTTTGGCAAAACGCAAGACTGAGCATGAGCAGAATATTGCAAGAATAAAGCAGGAATTGTCAGAGAAGGAACAGAAACTTGCTGAAGTTGGTGAGGCGATCAATAGGCTTGGCTATGACGAAGAAGAACATGCAGAGAAGCAGGCTGAATTTGACTCTGAAACTCAGCATAAAGGTGATTTGAAAGAAGAGATAGCTGGGCTGACAGCTCAAAAGAAGGCTGCAGATGATGAAGCGTTTAAGTGTGAAGAAAAGCTGAAGGCCCTTAAAGAGAAGGAGAAGGAAAAGCAAGTTGTTGATGATTTTATCAGGCTCTTGAATAAGATTAGGGCTGCTTATGGTAAGGATGGCGTTCAAAAAATAATTAGGGCAAGGGCCAGACCATTGCTGGAGAAAGCTACACGAGATTTGTTTGAGAG
>JAIMAA010000099.1 GCA_023512225.1 Candidatus Bathyarchaeota archaeon | reverse complement strand
CGGAAGGCATATGCCCTGCGCCGTTACTCAACAAAGTACTAGATTGGGAGCTTGAAGACCCAAAGGGTAAACCAATAGAGAAAGTTCGCGAAATCAGAGACGAAATAGAAAGAAGAGTCAAAAAGCTTGTCGCGGACCTTTCTAAGGCTTAGACTCTTAAAAAGCTGTTTATCATTTAATGAACCTTAGCATGTAGTCGTTTACGGTCTGCAGAAAGGCTTCTTCCAGTTCTATGCCGTAATGCTCAGCTAGGACAAAGATTATGTAGAGTAAATCTGAAAGTTCTGTGGCGAGCATTTCTTTTGTTTTCGGTTTTTCTGGCGGTTTGAAACCTTCTAAACCCTTAACCACGGCGGCAACCTCTCCTGCTTCTTCCAGTAAATCGGTAAGCATGACGAAAGGTGTCCAATTTTTGCCTCGTTCTGGGTCAAGTTTGTCATTAATCTTTCGAAAGTTTTTCCAACAGAGATGCTGAGCGTCACGCAAGGTTACAGACAAGCAATTCACCGATTCACAATTGAGGGGAAGGCAAATTAAGATTTTGGCAAGTCTTGCTGTTTCTGTGAGTGCGAATTGGTTACATACAAAACCTTACCACAGCGGTGAGCGAGTTGCTTTCGGAATGACAGATGCAGTCTAAGCTAGGCTATCGCCTTACGACGCTTATGGTGATTCTAACGCTTTTTCTATTGCTTATCAACTACTCCGCACCCACAACAAACTACAGCTCAAACAACAACGCTAGCAAATCCGCATTCACGTTCTTTGAAGATTACGAAAGCTGGATACCGAAAGGTTATGAGCAATATGGCGAATTTTCAGTAAACACGTCATTGACTGCCGAAGTTGCTGTTGGGGCTGGAGAAAAGTATGAAAACATCCAGGACGCTTTGGATGCTGGTTATTTGTGTCTTTATCTTAAAAAGCAAAGATTCAACATAACAGAGCCTATAACGCCGCTGAAGGAAGATTTTTACATAGTAAGCGATGGTGCTGAAATAGTTGCTGTTGAGCCGATGTCTGCAGTTTTCGACATACGCAACATACGGTATGCACACTTTGATGGCTTGTTCATTAATGGCAACGGCTTAGCCGAAAAGTGCGTAGACGCCATGCGCACGCCGAGCCAAGTGCCAGTTCACCAAATTCAGAATTGCAAAATTTGGGGCGCCACTTTTGCTAACATAGACTTGACAGGTTGCGAAGACAGTTTGCTCTTCAACTGTTGGATAGACGGAAGAATAATCAACGATAGTCCAGATGCAATTACGGAATATGGCGTCAAGATTGGCGAATTCGGCGACGGCTATAGAACGGGTGGTCAAATAAACCTAATTCACTGTTTGTTCGGTTTTCATAGAAAAGCAGACATATACGCAAAGAACATCGCAGAGGTAAAGCTGGCAAATTGTCTTTTGGCAAGCAAAACCATGTGGAGTCACGAGTTAGAAGCGCACATTATCGCGGAAGGCGGAACAAAAGAAAACGCGCTCTTGCCAACGTTGGAATTAACAAATTGTTGGGTGGAAAACGGTTTAGGCGGAGATGTTCCAAATATACTCATAAGGAATCGGATGATTTCAAAGCTAACGGTGGTAGGAGGCATGTTCTACACGGACAACAGCCCAAATATTTATAGCCAATTAAATCCATGCGCGGAAACCATAACACTAATCAGCGCATTATTCGAAAACAACCCACAATATCAGGGCTACAACATTGTCGCACCAGCGCAAAAGCTGGTTTCAATAGGAAACACATACAACTGGCAAGGAATAGACAAAACAAACGTTGCAACATACCTAATTTTTGACAAAGACGACACACAAATAGAAACAAACCTTACAAATCAAAACAAATAATCCGTAAGATTCAGAGGACTATTTCATATCTCTCCGAAATCATACCTTGAGTTTTGCTTGTTTTTTAAGCTCTCTGCAGAAGAGATACCCCCTTATAAATACGTTGAAACCGTGGTAAACCCAGCGCTAGAATTTGTTTCTATCTATCTTATAAGAATTAAATCAAACGCGCCATAAATAGAGACATCCCCCGCGCACCCTTTTTTTTAAAAAAAGTTGCCAAAACACGTTTTTCAAAGTCTACAGAAAATGCAAATACTCCTCTTAAAAAGTGCTGGTTAGGTTTAAATCCTCAGGATTTGTCTGTGCGAAATTTACATAAAAGGTACTTCGATAATTTTCTTTCTTGAAACTGTGTTAGAAACCTCCCTGACTTCTATGATGGTAAAAGGTTCTGATATTCTGTATTCACTTTCTTGTATTTCTCTTGAATAATGTCACTGATTTTCCGCCAATCTTCAGCTATTTGCGGCCAAAACTGGCTAGTCATCACTTGCTTCGTTACATATTCTTTCATAGACTTTTCTCGTTTTATTGTCCTCTGACGCCAATTAATGCTGACAAGCCCTGCACGTCTTAAATGTTGAATGTTATGGCCTACTTGGTCTTGGTCAAGAGGATAGCTTACACTTCTTGTTAAATCGGTTAATAAGGAATCGATTGAGATTTCGTCTTCAGGACGTAGACAGATTATGGCCACCATATCTTGGACAAGTCTTGCAGTCTTGCTGAAGTAAAGTCCCCTGCGTCTTGTCGGAATCAAAACTTGCTCCAAGCGGTAGGCGTATTTTTTATAGAACCACTTTTTGACAGCTTCAGTTAGCACTAAGTAAGCGCCAATCAACGCCGCTAAGACCAAGAAAAACGTGAACGGCGGCTGCACAAAATGGAATAATTCGCCTAAGGGCGTGAATGGCAGTGTTAATGCAAAGCCAACGATGCTTAGGCTGCTTAAAAGTAAAAGTCTGCTTGGTTTGCTCTTGTAGAAAGGCGTCCTTCTCGTTCTTATAACAAATATGACAAAGGTTTGTGTACATAAGGACTCGAGAAACCATGCTGTTTGAAACAGCGGCTCGGTTGCATTGAAAACAAGTAGCATTATAAAGAATGTTAGGAAGTCAAAGATGGAGCTTATTGGTCCTAAGAGTATCATGAATTTCCTTATGAAGGAGATATCCCATCGTTTGGGTTTTTCAACATATTCTGAATCTACATTGTCGGTTGTTATAGTAGACTGGGAGAAATCATAAAGTAGATTATTTAAAAGTATTTGTATGGGAAGCATAGGCAAGAATGGCAGAAACAAGGATGCTCCGGCGACGCTGAACATGTTGCCGAAGTTCGAGCTGACACCCATCATGACGTATTTCATAGTGTTGCCGAAAGTTTTTCGCCCTTCTAAAACGCCTTCTTCCAGCACCCGCAAGCTCTTTTGCAACAATATGATGTCAGCGGACTCCTTGGCTACATCTACAGCATTGTCTACAGATATGCCAATGTCTGCGGTCTTCATGGAAGGTGCGTCGTTGATTCCGTCTCCTAAGAAGCCAACCACATGTCCATTGTTTTTCAGCGCGGTGATTATTCTGTCCTTTTGGGCTGGTGTCACTCTTGCAAAAACGTTTGCTTCTTCAACCACTCTCTGGAGGGCTTCATCATGCATCTGAGCAATCTCGCTTCCGAGAACAACACCTTTAATTTCAAAACCTAAGTGTTCACATGTCTTCCTTGTGACTAATTCATTGTCACCAGTGAGAATTTTTAGTTCCACTCCCGCCTTGCTTAATAGTTGCAGAGATTCCCGCGCTGTTTCTTTAGGCGGGTCAAGAAACGCTACAAAACCCAAAAACACCATATCGCTCTCATCATTCACAGAGTATACGGGCTTCTCTTCCCTAAGTTTCTTGTAGGAAACTGCTAAGACTCTGAACCCTTCAGCACTCAAATCATAGTATTTCTGCTCAATTTTTCTGCGAAAATCATCTGTTAAATCGAAAATCATGTCTTTATGTTCACAGTATAAACATACTTTGACTATCTCCTCAGGGGCTCCTTTAGCAATAAAATATCGCTGTTTTTCATGCTCAACAACGACGGAAACTCGCCTTCTTATGAAATCGAATGGAACTTCATCGATTTTCTGGTAATCTTTCACGTCGATGTCTTTATATCCAAGTATAGCCTCATCAAGTGGACTTTTCAACCCTGTTTGGTAATAACTATTCAGAAATGAATACAAAAGTACTTTTTCATCATCATTTCCTTCAATATCTACGTGCAGTACAAGCTTTATTTTGTTCTCTGTAAGCGTACCCGTTTTATCGGTACATAAAACATCCATACTTCCAAAATTCTCGATAGACGCGAGACGCTTTACAATAACGCCCTTCTTAGACATTGCAAGGGCTCCTTGGGAAAGGTTTACAGTAATAATCATCGGCAGAAGCTCAGGTGTCAAACCAACAGCCAGAGCTACAGCAAAAAGAAGGGACTCCAAAACATCACGCTTGTAAAGGGCGTTTATGAAGAAAACAAACATCACCAGAAGAAAGGTGACTTGTATTACCAGAAAACCAAATCCCTTGATTCCTCTTTCAAATTCTGTTTCAGGCTCTTTTTCGACAAGTCTTTTGGCGATTTTCCCATATTCCGTGAACCCTCCAGTTTTCAGCACTACAGCTGTGGCTGTTCCACTCACAACCGAAGTCCCCATAAAAAGACAGTTATTCCATTCAGTAGGTACTGTTCCCTTTGCCTTTACTGGCGTAGGTGTTTTTTCTACCGGAAATGATTCTCCCGTTAACGCTGATTGATTCAGGAATAAGTCTTTTGCAGTGATGACTCGCGCATCTGCAGGTACAATGTCTCCAGCTGAAAGATATACGATGTCGCCTGGAACAATTTCTGAAAGTTTCACTTCTTGTTTAGCGCCGTCTCTGAGAACTGTTGCGGTTGTGGTTACTTTTTCTTTAAGCATTTCTGCAGCTTTTTCTGCTTTGGATTCTTGATAAAAGTCAAGTATCACACTGACGAAAACAATAGAAAATATAATTGCAACGTTTATAATCTCTCCAAGAAAACCCGCAATCACCCCTGCAATCAATAATATAATTACCAAGGGGCTCCGGAAGTGAGAAAGAAAATCGACAATAGCCGTTCTCTTCTTTTTCATGGCAAATTCGTTGTAACCATATGTTCTTAGGCGTTCTTCCACCTCTTCGGAAGAGAGCCCAGACAAGGAAGTGTTTAAACGGGCAAGAAGCTCGTCAATCGGTAGACTTAGAAGCTCTTCGGTGCTTAGCAGAGCCCAGCTCGAAACCTTGCTTACACTCAACCTCTCTACGTTTTGACTCTTCATCATCTCCATCGTCCATTCCTCTTAAATCACTCTCGAGCTGAGCTGCAATACCGTTACAAACCCACACATTCTTAAAATTGTTTCCACAGTTTCTCATGCGGCAAATTCGGCACAATCAACTTCTGATTGAAACGCAACGGAGAAAACAAGAATTTAAACCTACTTCAGAAAGTGGAAATGACCAAAACCTAACGGATTATGTAGAAAATTATGGTATTATTTCGCATCCATTGTATTTCATGAATTCGAAGTCTTTTAGGCTTATCCTTCCAGTTTCAATAAGTCTCCAGACTCTCGGCAATTCATCAGTTACTGCGTCCACCAAGTTCTTCACAGTACCACACACTAAACGATAGGCTTCCACGTTCCATCTCTTCGTAACATTCGCATACAAACAACGCCCCCCACAAACACCATAAATCTCACAGCCTATGCATGGCTCACCAACAAAAACCCGCGGCAACTTTAACGGCTCCGCATTGCTAACATGCCCAAGATAGTAGTCTTTCATTCCCCACATCGTCGGACAAGGAACAATATAACCATCCGTCTGAACCGCATAATTTATCCATCCGCCTCCACAACGCAGCAAACTCGCCTTCTCACCAAACAAAAACGAATGCGCAACTCCGAGAAAAGGATAAAGCCGCAAAACACACCCAGCATTCTCCATATAATCAACCCAAAACTTGACAAGTTTGCGAATTCCCGGATTGTAGCTTTCTTCGCTCCACTTCCCAAAATTTCTCCGTGCAAAATCGTTGCTCCAAAAACCCGCGTTCAATTGCCAATGCACAGAAGAAAACGAAAACTCCGCATTATCCACAAGCCACGTAACCTGCTTGTAAATGTCCGTTTGCTCCATAACCGTCATACGCGCAATCAACTCGCCCCCAAAACCATTCCGCTTAATCAGCCTCAAATTTTCTATAACTTTTCTGAAAGTGCCTTTTCCTCTGTAGAAATCGGTTAAGGCTTCATCGCCATCTATTGAAACAAGAATCGTGTGAAAACGGTTAACATAAGACGAATCCAGCCTATCCAAAAGCAAACCGTTTGTCTGAATCATAAAACACTTAGCGCTTACATTATCCATAATCTGCTTAATCTCATCCACACAAAGCAACGGTTCCCCACCATAAAAAGTCAACACACACTCCGGGTCCTTCTCACAAAAACCCCTCAAAACCTCAACATCATAACTAATCCTTTTAGGCAAACAATAATCAACATCAAACCCAGAAAAATCACCAGCAACATCCTCAACCGCCTCGCCAAAACAGTACCTACACTCAAGATTACACTCATTCGTCAATATCACATGAAAAAACGTGCGCGTTCCCCCAACTCAACCATACTTTTCCTTAATTTTCTTCGCCTTCTCAACGTACTCCTTAAGCTCCCTCTCCTTAATTTTCTTTTCAGGCAAAGTCTCAGGAGCATACATCAAAGGCAAAACAGCCAAAAACAAGAAAAAGCTTGCAAAAGAAAAAGCTGCTGTCGGAGAAATAGCACTAGCATAAGGTCTAATTAGTATAGATACAAAATTCGCAAGAAGAAAAGGAAGCCCACCCAAAGCATAAAACTTC
>JAIMAA010000098.1 GCA_023512225.1 Candidatus Bathyarchaeota archaeon | reverse complement strand
GTGTTTATATGGACAACTTTTGCTGTCACGCTGTAGTCTCCTTTAACGCTTTGATCTCCACATGCGTCTGCCATTATAGAAACACACACATAAAATATGTTTCCCATTCCCATTGATGAAGTCTTTGTAAAGGCAATGTTTAGCAAAATGTTCTATAAAACTTGTTAAGCTAAAACTCTTAAATAATGGCTTAAATAATGGCTTTGTTAACCAAACAAGAGGGCCGGTCGTCTAGCTTGGTAGGACATTGGCTTTACGAGCCAAAGGTCGCCGGTTCAAGTCCGGCCCGGCCCATCAACCTTATATGTTTTGCTTTGGGTTTTCGTTAGCTCTATGGAACTGATCCTTGGTGGTCGCAAATACAGAGGGAGCGCATGCTAAGCGATTATAGAAGGAAAATGTGCAAAGGCTCGCTGAAGCGAGGATAGAGATAGATTATGTAGTGGCCAGGTATGATCCTCTACACCGTGGATAATTAACGCCTTGTAATAGGGCTAAATCCCTAAAGATTTTTGAGCTCCATACACTTCCATAAAAAATATACAACTTCTATCACTCTGATGAAACGGCTATGTGCGTACATAAGATTTATGAACTGATAAAGGTCTAACATAGGCGAAAGATTAGTTGATGGTATAAGCATGACTTCACGGGACTTCATGTTAAAGGGAATCGATATTCGTGGTTTAGTTATTATGGATGCTGGCACTGGTGCGGCAAACACGACTTTATGGTTGGCTAGTAAATTGAAGGAGGTTGGTGGTGGGAGAATTATTAGTATAGATAACGATCCAGAGACTTTTCTTGATGCCAGGCGTAAATTAGGTGAACTTGCTGGGCTAGTGGAGTTTGTAGAGGCTGATCTCACTTGTATGCCGCAAATTGAAAGTGAATCGGTTGATTTAATTGTGTGTCATGCCACATTCTGCGCTGTCAACAATAGACCCCTCAAGGCTGTAAAGGCGCTGTCCGAGTTTTACAGAACTCTCAAAAAGGGCGGTTGGCTAATAATCGAAGACGAGTTCCCTCTGCCTAGGGCGTCGAAGCCCGAGGAAGAAGTCCAAGTTAAGCGTTGGCAGATCTACAAGTCTATAGCTGAGCTTGTTGATGGTGAACATTATACGGAGATATATCCTGAAGAATTGGAATTTGCCGGAAAACTGGTCGGATTCAAGGATATAGAGTTGAGGAAATTCGAAGGAGAACCTCTTTCAGAGGATGTCATGAGTGAATGGAGAGAGGCAATGTTCAAATTGATCAACAAAATTGATGATGAGAACCTTAAACAAGCATTTCACAAGACAACTGAAAGAATTTGGCGCGCATACAAAGAACAAGGTGGAATTTTCCCTCCCTATTATACAATGCGAATGAGAAAATGATTTATTTTAGATATTCTATTCGCCTAAAAGTCGAGAATTTAAAAGAGTTTTAAACCTAAACCTCATACCATAATTCCCTTAGGGGTTAGTGAAAGAGCACTCTTAGTGGGCTTTAAGAAGAGTGTCGGAAGGCAATTTATTATCAGAAAGGCGCACAAAAAACCGCTATTTAGGATTCACTTAATTTTTTAATTGCATTCGGTTCGACCCACTGTAATACGGTTAGGAAACCGGGTAGTCTCCTAGAAATTCTATAGTTTGCTTTGGATTAAACACTGAGAGAGTAGTGGTCGGCAGGTTTTTGCCAATTTTTGAAATCAATCCCACAGCATCTGTTCCAAGTTTGCATGTAATCGCGTATTCGAATAGTCCTAGTTGTTCAGTGCTTACTACGTCGCGGTTGATTCCTGTTGTCTTTAAGGCTGATTGAATTTCTTGTAATGTGGCTCCTAAGATTATTAATCTGTCTTGCAACGACCTTGTCCACTGCCTATACTGAGTAAGCTGCTTTTCCGACAAAACTGCTTCAATTTTAATGTTTTTTTCATCCACATTTGAAATTTTGACGGTTAAGGGAAGATTTTCTTGGAAACCGTAAAGTTGAGCGATTTTTTGCAGTGCGACTTTTCTTCCATCCACAAGTTGTGCTTGCAAATGTTGCAATGAGATTGTGGCGTCGACGATTTCTGGTGCAAAGATGCCTACGTCTATGTTGAGTTTGTCCTTGCTCTCGTCTATGTTTATTATTCGTCCTTTCATTAGTGAAAATTTTCCAATCGATTTTAGATGTATGGGGCAAAGTCCAATGTCATCAGCTAGATAACGTAACGCTACTTGTTCATCTTCGCCTGAAACATCTGCTTGAACCCATCCGCGAGGAGCGACTCCACAAATTTTTGCTTCAACTCTTAAGTCTTTAAGAGTGTTCTTTAAAAACTTGCTAACGTATTTCAGCTGAAAATCATTGTATGCTTTCACAAATAAGGTCACGGTAGGCATTCACAATCGCCAATCAAGGTCAACATTTCTCTGTGCAATTTTTGTATTCTCGCAATCGCGGAAGATGGTAATTTTCTCGAAAAGTTTTCTATGGTTCTTTCTATAGGCACTCGCCGTGAGCCTTCAACGAGCTTGTCTGCGTATGAAACAATCTTTTCCTCTAAAGTTTGTGGGACGTAAATGTCTTTTGGCCAACCGAGCTTTTTAGCTTCCATAGCCGTTATTCCGCCGCCCACGTGTCTTTTTATTATAGAGATTACTGGTTCTGGTAGGTCTAGTGTTTTTGCAATTTCTGCTCCTGTAATAGCGTGGTGGACGCTGTGTGTTTTTGCTCGTCCAATGTCATGTAGTAAGGCGCCTATTTCTACAAGCTCTAAATCAACGTTTAATCCTCGTTCTTGACAGGCTTTTGCGATTTCGACTGCGAGTTTTGCAACTGCTTTACAGTGTCTTATTACGTTTCTTGTGCATCCGCTTTGACGGAGGAATAATAGGGCTTGGTCGCTTGATGGAAGTTTTTCACTCACCGAGTTCCTTCCTTAGTTGTTCGACTTTCTTTGTCAATGCTTGAACAATTTTGTCGTTTTCGTAATGCATCAATGGTTTACCGCATGTGGGGCATTTGAAGATAAGCTCTACAGTTTCTTCGAATGGAATGCGTTTGCATCCTGGCGTGTAGCAGTAGTAAAAATCATGGTTTTTCTCATATTCTAGTCTGATGTTAAGTTTTTCGAGAACTCGACGTTTTTGGCTGAGTATGAAGCCTTCAAGCTGGTCTGGTTGTAGTTTCCAGTGGAATATGAACCAGCCGGTTTTGGGGTCACGTGTTCTTCTTAAGCTAACGAGTGAGTGGTCGTAGAGTTTGTAGAGGATTTTGCGGATGGAGTTTATTCTTATTCCTGTTTTGTTAGCGATTTCCTCGTCTGTTATTTCGTCTGAGTTTTTTAGAATCTCAATTAATTTAATCGCGTCTTCTTCACCTAAAGCTTCTGCAACCTTCATCAACGTTGCATCATCAATGGTTGATAACATAGTGACCCTTTTGCTCAAACATTGAACACTCGTTTTCTAAATAATATATATGTGACCTTTAATTTAAATCTCTTTTTCCAATCCGAATCAGAAATTCACAATTTTCTTGCCTCTTTTCTGAGGAATTATCCTAACTTTCGCGTCATCGAAGCTTTTTTCTAACTCTTTCCCTTCAAATAAGCGGTCAAGGAACACTGCAAGGCTCGCACATTCTGAGTGAGGTTGATTTCCAACAGCTACATTAAAATCTGAAACTGTTTCTTGGAAGAATTCTCTTGGAACTTTCTGACTTCCTACAATAACCAAAATGTTTTTTCCAGAAGACTTGATTCTCTGCATCACGTTGCTCGTTTGAATGTTTTCTCCGTAGGCTGTTAAGTGAACAACTATTCCGCCTTTTGCCTTCCAATCTTTTACAGCTTTTTTCCATGATGTTCCCATTTCTAAAAAGAATGGTCCTCCCCAGTTTTTTGTTACTTTTTCTGTTGTTTCCTTGATTTTTTCATCTTCTACGTCTGACAATATTATGCCAGTTGCTCCTAGTGCGCGTGCTGTTAACGCAACGTGAGTTGTGAGTCTTGCGTCTCTGCGTGGTCTGTGACCCCACCTTAAAACTACAACTTCTGGCATGTTCTGCATCTCTTCTGGTTAGATTTTCTCGAATTTTCCATTGAACTCTTCTACACGTTTTTTAACTTTTTCTGCGAACCATGGAACTGCCTCAAAAACGATGTTGGCGGAGTTTCCTGTGTATTTTATTGTTTTTACGTCTGTGCTTTTGAATAGCCATGATATAAAGGGCATTGTCTCGTTTGTTGATGGAATGGTGATGGAGGCTTGGACATAGTTTTTCAGCATTTTTAGGATTTCGTTTTTTAGTAGGTCAATGTTGGTTTTGTGAAGGGCTGATATTGGCACAAGGTTTGGGGCTGTTCCTTTTAGGCTTTCAAGTTTCTGGTAGGTTTCTGTTTCGGATATTAAGTCGATTTTGTTTAGGGCTGTTATTGTTGGGATGCCTGAGGCGCCTATGCGTTCTATTGTTTCCAAGCAAACTGCAAGTTTTTTGTGGATTGTATGTGTTGGTTCACTTGCGTCTACAACAAGAAGTATGAGGTCTGAGTATATAGTTTCTTCAAGTGTGGAATGGAAAGCCTCTATAAGCGTCAACGGTAAGCGGTCTATGAAGCCTACGGTGTCAGTTAACAGAAATTTCTTTTTTGAGAATTCCACAAGCCTGGTTGTTGTTGAAAGAGTTGTGAATAAAGTGGTATCTACTGGCACTTCCTCCTCTGTTAATGCATTAAACAGCGAGCTTTTTCCAGCGTTTGTGTATCCTGCTAAGGAAATCGAAGAAAAGCCTAGTTCTGCTCTTCTTTCTCGGTGTAAAAGGCGTTTTTCCCGGATTTTCTTTAGCTTTTTACGCACGGTATGAACTTGTTTCTTTACAGCCTCGTAGTAAACATCTACTTCGTAAGCGCCAAGTCCCATGAACCCAGGCTGTTCTTCTTTTTTTGCCAATCTCACTCTTTCTTTTGCGTGGGCTAGTTCGTATCCAAGTCGTGCTAATTGGATTTGTAGTTGTGCTTCGGTGGTTGTAGCTCTTCGCGTGAAGATTTCAAGAATTAACTGGAAGCGGTCGGTTACTTCCACGCCTGTGGCTTTTGCCAAATTATATGATTGGACAGGTTTGAGTGGGTTATCAAAAATTACCTTTTGGGCTCCTGTTTCTTTCACGAGTTCTGCTAGTTCTTTGACTTTTCCAGCGCCTATCTGATAACGTGAGTCGCCTTCACGAGTTTGTTCCATCTTCCCAACAACTATGTATCCTGCTGATTCAGCTAAGTTTTTGAGTTCTTCTAGGCTTGACGGTTCAAAAGCTCTTCGTCGTTGAACTATGATTGCTTTCGTTCGGTTTTATCCTCCTCTTTCTCCATGTCTTTTTTTGTTAAGTTGGATTAAGTCGCCTAATGTTAATTCACGAGTTGATGGTTTCGGAATTTTTGTTTGTGGAGCCTTTTCTTCTGATGCTGGAATTAATAATTTGACTTTGAGAGCGTGCTCAAGTTTTGTTGCAAGCACGTTGTCTGGTTTGATTTTTCCAGTTTCGATTTTTCTCAGCACTGAGACTTTTTCGTTTATTTTTTTGCCTAATTCTTCATGGGAGAGTCCAAGTTTTTCTCTTGCTTGTCTTATTTTGGAGTCAAAGTTCTCTGTGAGCTCCAACCCCGCGTCTACGGTTGTTTCTGTTGTTTTTTTACTTTGAGTTCTGAGCGGTTGAAGTGTTGCTTTAGGTTTCGGTGTTACAGCCTTCGGTTTTGTTTCTTCCCAGATGATTGTTCCGTGTTTGGAGCATTCGTTACATACTGTTAGCTTGGCTCCTTCAATTATGGCTCTGAGGGGTTTGCCGAAGATTTTGCGTCCGCAGACTTCGCACCGCAATTGTTGACACGCACCTAAACTGTTTTTATTAGTTTGGTTATGTTTATAGTTTGTTAAATCATGATAGATTGATTGGCGGTGTTGGCGCGTTTGGAAGAAACTCTTAAGCGAATTAGAAGTGTTGCAGATTACCAGTTTGGAAAAGGCATAGGCACAGTGCTTTTTCCGGGAAATGTGGAAATATTTCATTCGCATCGAACTGGCAGAATCCGTTACATCTATCTGAATGGCAAAAGACTTGCAACGCTTCGTCCAACAGACGGCTTGTTCTCCTTAAGTATTGCGGGTGCAAGGCGAATTGTTGAAAGTAGATGTTCTGTAAAATACATTGTCATTGTTCAAAATGAAGTTTCAGATGTTATCGCTGAAGGTGGCGACGTGTTCGCAGTGCATGTTGTGAAGGCTGACAGTGACATCCGTCCCAAAGATGAAGTCATTGTTGTCGATGAAAATGGCAAGGTTTTGGCCGTTGGAAAGGCTGTTTTATCTGGCGAAGAAATGAAGTTTTTCAAAAGGGGCGTTGCAGTTAAGGTTAGACGTGGCTGTTCAGAACAGAGTTAAGTATATGAGGTTTAAATGGCAATTGTTTAGTGGAAGGTGAACATTGTGCATAGGCGTGTCAGTCCCCGTGAAGCGAAACGCATGATGCAACGCATGGGCATGAGCATGGACGCCATTGAGGAAGTTAAGGAAGTAATCATCAAAACAACAAATAAGGAAATAGTCATTGAAGAGCCAGAAGTAGCTGTTTTGGCTGTTCAAGGACAAAAAATCTATCAAGTGACGGGTGGAAAAATCACTGAAAAAACTGTTGAGCGCAAATTAGCCATACCAGAAGAAGACATAAGACTCGTGGCTGACCAAACAGGAAAAAGCATAGAAGAAGCTAGAAGAGCCTTAGAAGACAGCGGAGGAGACTTAGCCAAGGCTATCCTTTTACTTCAATCATAGGTTCATCAACATTGCTGTTTTCCGTTGCTTTTAAG
>JAIMAA010000097.1 GCA_023512225.1 Candidatus Bathyarchaeota archaeon | reverse complement strand
ATTTTAAAACGTTCATAATAAGTTTGAAGGGCAGTATCCAAACGAAACCATTTTCATTCAACTACTTGATTGACGCCTACAAAAAAGAATCAGCCAAATAGCAATCTACTTTTTTTCATATTTTTTCTCTTTTTCTTTCATTGCTTCAAACAAAGCGTGGAAAATAGTGTACCGCTCTGGGCTAGTAGAGGAGTGCTCATCATCATTGTTCTTTCTGTTTTTGTTTACCAAAGCCTTCTCCGAGGCAATGGAATCCTGCATGATATATCAAGGATATTTCAGCCAATGACATATAACAAAGAAACAACACATAGTCTCAATTACACACTTAACGCTTTTGTTTTTCTCTAAATTCTGAACTAACTCGAAGCAACGACGCTATTGCTACAATTTGCATAGCAAGAGTATAAAGAATTATTACAGTGAAGGACGCTTTCAAATCAGCAAACAAACCAAACACTGCGCCGCTAATGACGAAGCCAACACCATAAGCTGTGTTAAATATACCGTATGCCGTGCCTCTCGAAGAAATTGATGTGAGTTCTGAAACTGCCGCACGATAAATTGACTCTTGCATTCCAAGCACCACGCCAAATATTATCGCGGCAACTATTATTGTAGACAATTCGACGCTAACTAAGGTAAGCAATGAAGGAAATACTGAAAGCACGAAAGGCGCAACTAGAGTTTTCACGCCAAACTTATCATAGGCATATCCTCCAACTAACGCAATTGGCGCGTCTACTCCTTGAATAACTAGATAAATTAAGGGAACAATCCATGTCTGTCCTGTTGGCTGTAAAATTTGTGTTGCTCTATATAGAATAAGCGTGTAAGATATTAAACCTGCACTGTTTAAGAGAACTGCAAAAGTGTAAATATAGAAAGATTTTGTTAACCGTTCCTTCCTTCTCCCCTCTTGAGATTCAACAAGAACTAATTTTGAGCCTATTTTCTTGTAAGTATAGGTCAAAAACGCTAAAAGCATCAGAAAAGGTATGAAAAGAAGGCTAAGAGTGTAATTGTAATTGCTGCTGGTTAAAAACATCAAAACAAATACTATCGCTGGTCCAAGCATACCACCTATTTGATCCAAAAACTCATGGATACCGAAGGCTTTGCCAGCTCCTACACCTTTGCTTACAATAGACAATACGGTATCTCTTGAAGGTGACCTGAAAGCCTTTCCAAATCTCTCAAGCAAAACAAGTATTATGGCTACTTCTAAACCAAGGGGAAATCCCAAAAACGGAATTGAAACGATTAAGCCGTAACCTAAAAATATGAAAAACCAATAGGCACGAGTTGTATCTGCCAAAAATCCGCTAACAAGCCTAAAAGCGTAGCCTAAAAAATCGCCTAAACCACCTACAAAACCCACAATAAACACTGTGGCACCCAAAAGTTCCAAGTAGCCTGGAACTATTCCTCTAGAACCTTCATAGACAATGTCGCCGAGCAAACTTACAATTCCGAGGAGAAGAATGCCCAAATAAGCATTTTTTCGATTATTCAAACTTGTTTCTTGTTGCATTTTACCGCCTAGTGAATGTTTCTTGCAGAGTTTTTACTTTCTTTATTGTGCGATGAAACGTTTTATTGCTTTTTCATGCTTTTCCAAGGATTTTCTGAACGCTTCTGTTGCGTCTTTTTCAAGCCAGTTTAGATAGGCTAGGCTTACAACGATTACATCTGCTATGTCCACTTCAATATCTTTTCCAAATCGCCCCTCGGCAACGTATTTTTCTGCGACTTGACCTACCTGTTCGGCTAGAAGGGTTATGAAGAAACTAGACGTAAAAATCTCTTTTTTATGGGCTTCGTAGGAAATTTTCTTCACTTCTTTTTGGGCTTCTGATAACATTTTCACCAAGCCTTTCTCTTTACTCTTAAAATGTTGAGGTATATAAGAATTAGAAGATGAAACAGCAAGCTTCTACTAGCTTTGGGTTCTAGCTTTATCCCATGCCTGCGTTATTTCCTTAACAAGTTGCGGATAAAGCATGAAAATATCTTTCGGGTCTTCAACATAAATATAAAACATATAATGTCTAGCAAAACTAGTTAACTTCGTTGATTGATATTCTGGTTTTCTAGGCAACCTTTCTGCATAACGTTCAATAACGGCATCCAAGACTTTTTCAAGTTTTTCTGTAGGCAAACTATGATCAAAAGTTAATTCAAATCCATAACAGAATAAATTTGACTCTTCCTTAAAGCGGAAATTTACAATGTCTCTATCCAAAATGCGTAAAGTGCTTATAGACGCCACGGTATTTGTTGGCGTCAAAATTTTTGCGTAGTTTAACGTTATTTCCTGCACTATACCCTCAACCCCATTTATGCGAACGTAATCCCCTACGCGGAATGGTCGGGTAACCAGAATGAACAGACCGGCTATTAGGTTTCCAATTGTGCGTGTAGAAGCAAAACCAACTGCGGCGCCGCTCAAAGCTGAAAAGCTAACTATTACATCTGCCGGGATTCCTCCGACGTGCAGAAGCGCCACAATCGCTCCGACAAGTATTATGAGCCGCCCGGTTAAAACCAGCCCATTTCCAACTTCTGGAGGCATTTCAGTTCGCTTTATGACTCGCCTCAACCATCTAGTGATTACACGTTCTAAGATGGTCGCCACAGCCGCTATAACAATTACCCATATTATAGTAATCAAATATGGATATTCAGCAAAGATGTCGAAAGCCATCAGCTGTAAACTTCCTATCTCAATATGGAACAGTTAGACCAAAATCTAAACTTAAGTTTATCTGATTTTACGATTGGAAAATCAAAGAGAAAGATTTTGTTAGCGAAAGTTTTTATTGATGTTAGAAACTTACATTGGCATTACTTTAGAGGGTGAAGTGCTATGGCTTTGCAGAAAGGAGATTTCATACTGATAGATTACACAGCCAAAGTTAAGGAAACTGGCGAAGTTTTCGACACAACCATCGAAGAAATAGCCAAAAAAGAGCGTTTATACAAAGAAGGCGAAATTTACGAGCCTAAACTTGTTGTCATAGGCGAAGGATGGGTTCTCAAAGCGCTAGACGAAAGCCTAGCAACAATGGAAGTTAACAAACCCGCGTCTGTGGAAATTCCGCCAGAAAAGGCTTTCGGAGCCAGAGATTCCGAAAAAGTCAAAAGAATATCCCTAAAACACTTGGCGGACAAAGGAATAACTCCCAGCCTTGGAATGCGCGTCGAACACGATGGAAAAATGGCTACCGTACGCGCGATAGGCGCTGGACGCGTTCTACTAGATTTTAACCCTCCTCTAGCTGGAAAAACACTCGTTTACGATGTTACCGTCAAAAAGAAACTTGAAACGACGGAAGAAAGAATAACTGCGCTTGTCCACCGCAGAATACCAACCGTGGAAGAAGCCAAATTCAAATTTACAATTAAGGAAAAAGCGGTAAGCATAGAGATGCCTGAAGAAGCCTTCTATTTAGAGGGAATACAAGTGGCGAAAAGAGGCATAGCCATGGACATACAGAAATTCTTTCCAAAAATAACCACCATCAAATTCACGGAAACCTTTAAAGCTGAACCTAAAACAGAAAAGAAAACTTAGTCAAAAATCTTCCTTTTCAATATTCATGTTTTGATATATAATAAAAGCTTGTTTAATTTTTCCGCTGCTAAAGTTATCTAAGGCAACAAGTCTCGCCTTTTGTGCTAGGAGAATGTCTTTTATATCGCTCTATAAACCCGACTCTACCTATAACGAATAACCTAAATTAAAGGAATATTTTATATTATGATTTAGCCTATTTCTATGCTATCAGATTTAGTGCATATAGATAGTTACCACACGAAATATCGCATAATCGCTGTTACCGGCTTCTTTCTTACTTTGATTTTTTGGAGTACTTCTTGAATTTACTAACGTTATACATTAAGTTAGGCTTCACCATAAACTTCATTACGTAACTATCAGGCTTTTTCCTTATATACATCTGAATTATTACTCTCTTCCTAATAATTTCTTTAAGATTTCTGAAGACATATAAAATTGCCTTAAATGTTACTGCCGAATGATTTGGCAAGACTGGCAAAACAACTATAGCCCGCGAAACTTCTAAGAATAACAAGATAGGTAAATACTTACAAAGGTTAATGAAACTATAATTTTTAATTAATGTCATGATCCTGTTTTTTGTTAGATGAAATACAACATTGGAAGGCCCCTCTTTGGCTTTTATATCATATCTAAAGCCTGTCCCTCCTTTAGCGTGATAAACCACGGACAAAGGAACATAAAGAACCCGGAACCCAGCTAACCGGATGCGCCAGCCAACATCAGAATCTTCGTGATAACAGAAGTAGCTAGAATCGAAAAGTTCTCCTTTTACAGTGATGGAACTTATTATAGACTTTCGGATAACAAAAGAGGCTCCATATGGATAAGAGATATCAACAATCTCTTCATATCGACCACATTCCTTTTCATCTTCTCCTCTTTGATAAGTATATCCGAGAAAATCAAGAAAATGCCCGCAACTATCGATTCTGTCTTTTTCACTCATCAACAATACTTTACTTTGAGTAGCACCTACATTTGGGTTCATTTCCATAACTTTAACTAATTCATCAAGCCATTCCCTTTTCACGAGGACATCCATATTTAAGAAAGCGACATATTTTGATAATTTGTTTATATGCTTCAAGCCTATGTTGTTTCCTTGGGCGTAACCATAGTTTTTCTCATTTTCCACGATTTTGAGGTTAAATCTATGCCCAAAGACTTTCTTTACGAATTCTAAGCTTCTATCTTGGGATGCGTTATCCACAAATATTACTTCAAAATGAGGATATCTGGTTTTAAATACCGAATCAAGGAAAGAGCGCAAGTAGCGTTCTCCATTGTAATTTAATAATATTATTGACACAAAAGGTTTTTCATTCAATCATAATTTACCTCGCTATTTGAATCTATCATGAAAAACGACTGTGGAATAGTTGCTAGGGAAGTATCTGGAGTTTTCCATTGCAAGTTAATGTACCCCTCTCCCTCAAGCTTAAGTTGCTCCACTCGAATCTTATACAAGCCTTCACTTAAATAAATTGAATAAGAACTATTTTGGCTCTTTACATTCCAATCGTTAATCAGCAGTGTTTCATTCACAAATAGTCTAGAACCATGGCTGCTCAATACGGTGAATGTATAAAATGTGGACGTAGGCACTTTCAAAAAGCCCTCATAGACCACGCTGTACTTATTGACTGGTATGGTGAAAAATGGAGATGAATTATTCCAGTACTTTAGGTATCTGCCATCGATGGTGAAGACAACGGTTTCAAATGCTGGTTTTCCGGAAAGATTTGTATTATTGAAAAATTTGGCCAGCAATCCATTTTCAAATGGTATCAAAAATTTATCGTAATAACTTTTTTTAAGAAGGACTATCCCATCTATTGCGGTAACCAACTCATAATTTTTTGTGTATAAATTAGGTAGCACCTTGCCAATGGCTTCGTAAAGAGAGGTATCTGGGTTAATTGTAAATGACCAATGTGTCATATCAACCAACACGTATTGAAATGCTATATCTTCCCGGTAACCTGGGTATACTTTAAGCCGATGGCTTAAATGTGGAAATATGTTGTTTTGTGTGACTATCGACGCATCCGGCGGAATGAGGTTTATAACCTTAATTAATGCTTCTTCATGAAGTGAACTCGTCGAATAATGTGGTATACCTAAAGAAACAGCGTATAATGAAGAAACAATAGTGGAAATTGCCATAAGAACAATCAATCTTTTAACAAAAACTTGATTTATTTTGTTCTCTATAGTCCCCAATCGTCTAATGCCTTCAACAGCAGAGATTGCAATAAAAGGTATTATTGGTGCAGTATAATGGAGGCCTAGCTGCCAATAATAGCGATTGCTGGATAAAAGTAGGAATGTTATCCATGGTACTGGAATGAGCAATATCCATATTTCCATTAAAGACGTAAAACAGAAAGGTATTAGAAGGAGTAGTATGAAAAGCACCTTTTCATTTAGACTTTGAATTAGAGTGCTGAAAACAAGCAGAGGGTTTGTCATAATGGTAATAATTATAGATAACGGATCTTTTCCAAAATTTTCCCACCATATTAAATGGATGTAAGAAAAACCATATTGAAATTGAGGAGTAGCCTGAAGAAAATAAGACATAACTCCCAAAGAAAAAAAGAACCATGCAATCGATAGGATAATTTCTATAAAACCTATTATAAGTCTTTTTTTGTTTATAATTGAGACTGATGGTTTAGATAGAATCTTTAGATTTACACTTGTAAACACTAAATAGACTCCTAGAAAAACTGTCACCAAAGCAACAGTCTCTTTGCATGTCAATGCAAGAAATAAGAATAAAAGATGGAATGAAAACCTATTTTCTTTCAAATAATAAATTGACAACATTAAAAAAAAAGGCATAAATGCTTCAGTATGAAAATCAAAACTTTGAATGCTTAATACAAAGGGCTGAAATAAATAAACTACTGCAAAAATAAAACCAATTTTCTGATTGTTTAATTCCTTTTTGGCAATCCAGTACATGGGAATTCCAGAGAGACCAATAAAGACAGATTGCAAAACTAATAGTGTTATTGGACTTTGATAGATTGCATATATTGGTAGAATAAAAAAGAGAACAGGTTCAAAGTGAATATGGAAATGACCAAAGTTGGGAGTATTCCAAAAAAATTTGCCGTGAGTTAATGTACTCCATAAGCTCTGTTCATAGGAACCCAAATCCCATGCGTACGTCTCAAAAGAATTATGTTTACTTACTGATATCCATGAAATTAATATTGCATAGACTATTACAGAAAAATAAATTAGC
>JAIMAA010000096.1 GCA_023512225.1 Candidatus Bathyarchaeota archaeon | reverse complement strand
GGGAAGCTTTGACTCCGAAGAGTATACAGTTAGCTGTGGAACTCCTAAATTCATAGGTCGATAGAAATCTACGCATTTATCTTTTAGGAGGCCTCATGACCGGAGAACAGCAGTTAAACGTTCAAGTTCCAGAAGAGCTTTACAGAGAGGTTAAAAAAGCAGCTATAGACGGCCAGCTGCGCCTACGCAAATTTGTAGAGTTCCTTTTAGGATTGGGGCTTTACCTTAAGGAAAATCTCGGTGCAGCCGAAACCTTCCATATAGTCAAGGAAAGTCAACCCCTAGCGTTCTTGCTAGCCGCCAGAAATGACCTTTCACACAAAGGCTTCAACACATCAAACCTTGACACCGTAATAGGCGAAGTTGAGGCCTTCCTAGAAAAGAGGAGGAATAAAAAAGGTGAAAACTGTTCAGATGCCTAGATGGGTAGCCATTTGCCTCGCCATGTCCGTCGTCGCCACATTATGCTTCACAGCCTTAGCTTTGACCAGCTACACACTAGTCAAGCCCTTTACCCTAACAATTACAACGGCAAGCTGTCCATTCACGGTTGACTCCGTAAGCTTCAGTTATGATCCAGAGACAAACCAATACCCACAATGCACTCTCACAGTTTCAAACACTGGAACCTCTCCAATGAGTGCAACGGTCCATGTGATCCTTAAAGATGCTGGACAAAACATCGTAGCAAGCGGACAGCTTTCTCAAATGTTTACTCAAGGCGCCACAGCTGTGACAGTAACGCTCTCATGGGTTTCAGGCAAGACCGTTGATGCTGTCAGCGGCGGCTACATAACCGTTCAGCCTTCATAGGGGACTGATGCTATGCTACCGGGCGACTTAACAAATCTTATGCAAAGCTTGAGCCTCGCTGTCGCTGTAGGATGTGGAGCTCCAGCTTTAATTTACCTTTTCATCAAAAGAGAGAACAGAAAACAGAAACTCGAGTCCGTTTCGGTGCCGCTTATCCAAGATGAGACGAAACAGCTTGTTCCAGTAATTTTTAAGGGCTACATTTACATGCCACAAGCTTTATTCCAATCTGTGGTTCAACAGAACCAGCCTAAACCGAAAACTATGGATACGCAGGAGCCCCAGTCGCCCGGAGCTAAACGCTTAATCTCAAGGGTGGGCGAATAATGAAAATGCCTAAACTTTTCATACCCCTCTTTTTCTTTATTTTATTAGTTTCAAATTTGCCATTTGTTCAAGCTCAACAGGAAACAGTGGGATCTGCTAATGTTAGGTTTCCGAGCTACGAGCTTTATGCACCAGCAAAGATAATCGTCAACTTTGTTTACACAAACAATGTTACAGTTAACGTTAAAACTTTGGGCACAAGTCTGTATAGGGCTACAACAAGCCCGGTTCAAGCTCTTTTTGAGGCTGAAGCCTTCGACGTTTACACTATAACCATCGACATTAACTACGTTGTTCCCGTCAACCAAACTATTATTGTAGGACTTTATGAGGGAGGAAGAGCAGCTAAAGGCATAGAATTTGACGTTGTAGCAGATCACATTTCGCTAATATTTAGGATAAGCGTTGTTGAAGCGCCTCGGTATCCAACTTCGGAAGAGCTTGCCAATGCTATGTGGGAAAGGCTTCAAGGCAGCTTGAACGAGTTTACAGCCCAGCAGCAGGGACTAATAGCAAAGATGGGTGAGACAATAATTGTTGTTGGAAGTGTCGCAATCATAGGCTTCGTAGTCTGCATCGTTGCTCTCATCTCAGTCTTTTATATGCATAGAAAAGTGGCTGAACTTTCTGAGTGGGGCATACGTCACGAAACTGAGCATCGCAAAGGAGGGAACTGACGCATGGACATAACAGACTTTTTCCAGCTAATCCCCAACATCGCCGTTATAGGACTAGCTCTAATCATTCTCATCGCTGTTTGGATGATTTGGCGAAGCATTGCCCCGGCAGCTCCAGGAATAAGCTTAGGCTACTATGAATTATTAGGAAGATACGCAGGGCAGAAACTAATAAAACGCATTCGAGGAACGCTTGTCGACTCTACAGCTCTTTTCCTCAATCCTGACATTGAAAGAGACTTCAAAACCTTACTCTTAGAAGACGTTGAAGAAACAGCTAAAAGAAACCCTGAAAAACAAGCAGAACTGAACGATTTTAAAAAGCAGCTGGAAACAGAGGAATCCCTTTCCAGCTTTTGCCGTGTAATCGCCACTAGGGAAAAAATCTTCACAAAACACGTGTTAATTCAGTGGGGACATGTGGACAAGCCTATAAACGCTTATGCAGCCAACGATCCCCAAAGCAAGTTCACTTTAGGCTTCGGCTTCCTTACTCAAGGCATTATAACTGGCGAAATCTACACTTTTCCACAGCTATGGAACATTTACAAACTTGGCAAAGTTCACGTTCACCTTTTCAGACCTGACATGCCTCATGCAGAAAATGCTCCCGCAGCTCCGCCAGAATGGCTGGCGAAAATTGCACTTTATATTCCCGCGAGCGTCGAATTAAACGAGTTGGTGAAAAGCAAAGACGAACAGCTTAAGGAAAAGGACCGCAAACTCATGGAAATGGGCAAAGAACTTGCGGCAGCAGCCACAGAAAGAGATGCCCTTCGAAAAGCTGTTCAAGGCTTTACAACCACAGGAGAGTTTCCAACAACACTTCTCGGCAAAAAATTCGACTTTATGGACTTCACCACTATTGCTTTGCCCACAGTTTTCGGTTACTTGGTCGTTGAAGGCTTAGGCGGTCCACCATTAGCTGGAATTATCCTTGGAAACCTTTTAGGAGCCTACTTCGTTTTTAGGAGGAAATAGCTTCTTTGAGTCTTGAAACTGTGACTCTCGCCCAAGAATTAAGGAAACTTGACGAAGCGAGAATGGATTTCCTTAAAAGCGAAATGGAGCTATGCAACTTCATCCTTTCCCAAGACTTTTTAAGAAAATGGGAAAGGTTTCATCTGCTTTTAAGCGAATTTAGAAACAAGGTCTTCGCCCTCGTCCAAGAATTGATTTCTGCATTACCACAACAGCCTTTGACGCCGCAAACTCAAGAGCAAAATCTCCCCAAACAGCCGCAACAGCCCATTATGCAGTTGCCACTAACAGAGAAAGTCTTCACTTTGGAAAAAGCCCTCGTAATTCTTGCGGCTATAGCTGGCACATGCATAGTAGTCCAAGACAGGCTTCTGCCCCCGTTAGCCCTAATTGGCGTGGTGGCAGCATGCTTAACATTTGTCTTTGCTCCTCAAATTCGCAGTTTGATAGAAGCTGCCTTGAAAAAAATGCCGGAGGAAAAAGAGGAGATTCCATTAGCCAAGCTTGAAGAGTGGGTTACAGACCAGCTTAGTGTAATGAGAAACAAATACACTTCGGCCATTTTCCTAATCCTCGAGCAGCCCCAGAAACTAGAAAGTCTTCCGCCTCAGTATAAGGAGCTTCAATTTACTCGTGAGCAAGTGGAACGTGAAGAGTATTTGCGGCGAACTTTGGCGCCGGAGTTTCAAGGCACCTTAGACAAGATTGTTTACTTCTGTAATAAGAACTGGGAAGCCCGCAAAACCTTTGTAATCTCTGCCATGGTTCAAGCAAGACAAGCTGCAAGTCTAAACAAAGCCTGAAAAAGAAGAGAAAAACAAAATGAGCGGAGACATCAAATCCGTCGGCTTCAGCCCCATGGTTCTCTTTGACAGCCTAAGTAAACGTCTTGCTGATGGAGTTGCCGGAAGAGGTGGATTGGAAGCTTTCTGTCAATTCTTCGACCAAATTGATTGGGTTCAAGGATTAGCTCCCCTAAGGCAAAGCATTAAGGAGAAAACTGTTCATTTTGAAGCGGCCCTAAGCAAATGTGTTAAGGAAATGCTTAAGCGGCCCTTGGGCATTCGCGAAAACGAGGTTTTCGACCTTTTAGGCGCTACGTGTCCAAAATGTGGGTTTAAAACTACATTGTGGAGAATGCTTGACACAGATTCGAAATGCCCAAAATGTGATGGAACCTTAACGCCCACTTACGTCTTAATCGCTGAAGAGCTTGTTGCAAAAAAGATTGAAGCCAGTCCAGAGGTTGTTTTGATGTATGGAGCCTACGACTGGCTTGCCCAAGCCTACATAGACGCCTACAAAGCGTTTAGGATGGTTCTCGACGCCTTTGCTCAATTGCTTGGATGGGAAAGATTTCGTGTTGGAGATCAACGTCTTCGCAATTACTTGGACGAGTTTTTTCTAGGTAGATTTGCGGGCGAACAGAAAATCGCCAGAGAGGAAAAGGAATGCTTACAATTTCTTGTTCGGGGCAACCTCGCAGTCATACCAGTGGAAGAGGCTGAAAAACTGCTACGATTAGGATTGTCTGTTGTTAAGTTTGGTTATCTGTTTCAAGTTTTAGGAGCTTCGGGAGCTAAACCACACTATTATGAAACTCTAACCAGTTATAACATTTTATATGACCAGCTTAACGCTCAGATTCGTAGAAGCATAAGCCAGCTTTACGGAGAAGTTGCAGCTAGAAAATTCGTGCTTAAAAAGAGTTTAGGAGGTTATTATCCGCCATGTTTTTTGGTTCCGAAAAATACATGGCAAGCTGGTCAACTTTCTGGCGAGATATTGCTTGAGCCAATTTATCGGTTGCCTATATTTCCCAAAGCTGATTTTGGAGCATTACAAGCCGTTTATGGGCGTTTAGGAGCTGGCAAAACCTTCCTTTTAAGCAGTATAATATGCTATTCCATACTTGCTAAGCGTGAAACTGTTCTAGTTCCGTTAAACGATAAGACTAACAGTTTCAGCCTCTCCGTTATGCCCTTATTTGCCTATGACAAGCACACGGAAAAGCTTGTTCACATGCTTGAACAAGTTTTAGAAGTGGAACCTCAGGGCGTGCCATGCTTAACTATAACTGTTCTGAGGAAAAACGAAAAAGTATACGACGAAGAAGCTCATCCTCCCACAGTTTTCGACCGCGTCATGAAAGTTGATAACTCTCAAAGCTTCAGGATAGATTTTGACGAGTTAATGGATGAGCTTAAGGAAACTGCTGAAATTTACGGTTACAGTCAACCGGTTGGCATCATAACTTTCAGAAATCTTGACAGGTATTACCGAGACAAAAACATCAACGTCGACGTTCAAGTTGCAACAAACGTCCTAAGTGAGTTTGATCGCTGGAGAAGAGGTCATCTGGAACGTCCTTCAAGAGTGGTTATTGACGAAGTAAGCTATTTGGCTGCAAGCCAAGTTGTCCTCTATGCAGGAGATGCTTTAAGGGCTGGAGCTACCATAAGCGATTTCATTAAAGAGTCGAGGAGAAACCGTGTAAGCGTCGACTGTGCCACGCAAATGCCTGTGGAAATTGTGCCAGAGCTTAGAAACGCCAGCACAAACATTTTCTTCCGCGACCTAGCAATAAGCAGAGACAAAATGAGAAGCCAAATTGACTATTTGCTCGGAAGCCTGCAATTAAGCGATGATTATCTAAATGAAGTTTTAGCTGAAATGAACAAGCGCGGAGCCTTGCCTAAAGGCTTTTGGTTCTGGTTTCACCAGCCCAAACACGCAATCCAACTTATTAGACCGTGCCCACCAACGTTCATGCTTTACGATCTAAATAGGTCTCCTAAAAGCTTGTATAAACTCTACGAGAAGAGGTTTGGACAAAAAATACTACTAGAAAGCTGGAAAGAAGTTAAAGAACTTAAGCAATTCAAATCCAAGACTGACGTAGAGACTCAAAATTTCTGAGATACTGGAAAAGTATTAGGCTACTTGAATATTTGCACTTGGATATCCGCGTAAAGCACAGTTAACCCTGAAACTTGAATGCTTATTGGCAAATTTCCCGAAGCACTTGCCGTTTTAACGCTTGAAACTCCGCTAGCAAACATAGCGGTAGCTGTCACGTTAATACTGCATTTCAAGGTGTAGTCGCCAGTCTGCGGGAGGCTATACTCAATATCTTCTGCTTTGAGCGAGAACTTCCACATTTCAAACCACTGGTTTTTAGGTGGAGGATTACTGGAAGAGTAAGATTTCAGCATGTTTTCTTTTCGCAGCAAAACGCCTGTGTCAGATCTAACTTCCATCGGCCCTTTAAGCTCTAGACTAGTTAAGTCTCCTACCCAGTCAACTTGAACGTAAGCGTGCCAAGTCACACTTTTGATAGGTTGCCCTTGGAAGTAGACCGTTAAGGGAAAAAGCGTATATTGAATTTGACTTGGGTCCACAGTTTTAGTTGTTCCATCAAGAAATTCCACGGTTACGCCCACGCCTAACTTGCCGCCTGAACCTCCTTGAGTTCCGTTGCCATGCTCTCCAATGCCTGTGTCGCCTCCATTAGGCATGAAGGCAGTATAATAGAACATCGCAACAGCCACCGTTAGGATGGCTATCATCAAGAGGGTCAAAGTTTTTTGGGACGACAAGTTTGCTCTCCAAAAGAAAAATATAATTATGCTTCTGCTGTCAGCCACGTTTTCGCATGGCTAGGGCTGTCCAAAGTCCAGGTGACATTACTGAGACGACCAGTATGACTATTACGATGATTATTAAAAGCACCCAGAACTGGTTTATGGGATTGCTAAGCCATGCCGCTATTCCAGCAAAGAAGTCTGCTATTGGGTTGCCTGTAACCATTATGGGTATGTGAGGCTCCAGCTGAGGAACTTCTCCCGTAGCCAAATAAACTGTCCATCTGCCGACTACGAAAACATATGCTGAAAACTCCAAATACACACTTGGATATTTCCAGTTGTGCCAAATTTGATAGTCGTACCAGTTTATCGGTTTAAAATTCAAAAGGTCAATCC
>JAIMAA010000009.1 GCA_023512225.1 Candidatus Bathyarchaeota archaeon | reverse complement strand
GGGTTGGATTGATTGCCCCTTTGGATGAATAGAAAAAGACGTGCCTTTTTCTATTCATCCAAAGGGGCAATCAATCCAACCCATATATTCAGCACACATACAGCAATCGTAGACTGTTAGGCTCAGAGCTAATATACAGAATGTGCAAACAGGTATGCAGCCAATTATCAACCACCAAATGAACCAAGATGCATATACACACGCAGCGCAAATTGAGCATGACGGATCTGCTCCAACGAAGTATAACGCTATCGATATTAGACAAAAGACACAATTCCAGACATCACCAGCATCTGCTAAGACCGCTGAGGACTCAAGAATCTCTTTGTTGTATTCTTGTAGTTGTTTCTCCACCAGTTTAGCCAAATGTTTGGCTTCCTCTTGCATGGTGTAGTAGCCTTCTGCAAGCTGTGCCAAAGTTTCGTCTCCGCTTTTCTCGTAGACTTTACCTGCTTTAGGCCTTTTGCGAAGCAGTTTCGCCATTTCTCCAGACGAAACAAAAATATTCTTTGGGAATATGAGCAGTGACAGAAATTATCTGGAAATAGTTTTAACAAATCTTGATGGTTCTAACCCGACAATCATAACACGGGTTAACAGCACCATTTTTGAAACCAATCTTGATGTCGCAAAAGACGGTGCATTCATAGTTTACACGGAGAGAGATCGTTTTTACAACGCCTCATTATATCGAGAACGTTGTGTTAGCCGCATTCAAAAGTTTGATTTTAGCACCGGAGAAACTACCTTGATTCTAGAAATTAACGGCGTCATTACAAGTTTAAAAGTTTTTCCAACAAACGACAAAATAGCTTTCACGTCATATGAGGAAGCTTATGGAATATACAACGCAACCCTTTGCACTGTCAACTTGGATGGCAGCAGTCTGACAAAACTCCTCGACTTTCCTGAGGCTGACACCATCTTTTTCGGCGTTAGCTGGACGCCTAACGGGACAATGTTAGTATTTTCTGAAGCCAAAGTTAAGAGTTCAAAGCCTTGGCGGTTGGAAGCCTCTCCTCTTGCCAACCCAGTACCCGAGAAGCCCGCCCACGATCGGGACTATGATTAAGGTAAGGATAATTGCTGGCCATGAGCCAAGAAGGTTGATTAGAGGAGGAAAACCTAAAACCTTTAGTATAGTGCCTACACCAAAAAGGATTACGAAAATTCCGAAAGATGCCCCGCCTATTATATACGCTATCTTGTTTAGCGTTAACTGAATCTTCTCAGAAAGCACTTCTTTCGCGCGCGCGAACATGTAGCAAAAAAAGGAGGCAAAGAAAATTGCGATTATACCGCCAAATAGTTCATACAAGTCAATGTAGTTTAGAAGATACAACGCACAAATCACAACACCCACAGTCGTAGATGCACCAGCCACCCCAATCCAGAACCGCCTCCACCGCACAGGCTTTCCTCTTCCGCAACCGTCCTTTTCCATCAACTCACCTATCGTTACATTGCCAGCGGATTCCTATAAATGCTACGGACACCATCCTATCCATGTGCAAAAGCCGTCGCAACCAAGATTTAATAATTCCGGATACGCCAATAGAAAACCACAAATCCAGCAAGCTAAGCCCACAGTGAACCAGCACACAGCGATACAACCCCCACCTAGAGCGGCATAACATCCTATCTGACATGCTAAGCAGCTCCAAAAGTCGTCCATCAAGACTGCAGAGATATTGACAATTTCTAAGTTGTATTCTGAGAGTTGTTTCTCCACAAGCTTAGATAAGCCTTTAGCCTCCTTCTCCATGATGTAGTAGCCCTGAGCGAGCTGTGCCAGCGTTTCGTCTCCACTCTTCTCGTAGACCTTCCCTATTTCTTTGGCGACTTTACCTAATATGGCATATTGCTGCGATACAGTAATCGTAGAATTTAACTCGACAAACTCGAATGATGTGAGTTTAGATTTGCTTGCTGGTGCATAGTTCATTACTGTGAAGGAGCTGTTATAAGTTTCTGAGTCTAACGGCGTAAGCGTCGTGTATAGGGCTAAATTGTATTCTGCATGTTGAACCATGTAGTTGAGGCTGTAAAATTGCAAGGATGTGTCTTCTGCGGTTATTTCTGTTGAGATGAATTTGGCTGTTCTGTTGGCTTCATCTGAGGCTTCGTTATAGCTCCATAGCAAGGTTTGGGCTATGGCTACTTCATAAGCTGTATCTTTCACTTGATACGTTACCAGTGTTAGTGTGTAGGTTTCATTTTGTTCCAGCGTAGTGATAGTGATGTTTGGTGTTATGTTATAGTTTTGACATGCTTGATTTTGACCGCATGATTGACAACCGCACGATGTGCAACCAGCCTGATATAAAAGTAGAGGCTCTATTTGTAAGAGGATTTCTTCATCCAAAACATTCACTGTGACATGATGATAGGTTGTGTATATGGGATAGCCAGCTTCCATCCAAGCAGTTATTCCGCCGAGCATGTTGTATACTTTTGTGAAGCCGTTGTTGGCGAGAATTTCACATGCAATTTGACTTCTTGAACCAGCCTTACAATAAACTATTACCGGATCGTTTACATGCTCTTGTAACTCGCCTATTCTATCTTCAAGCTCATATACGGGTATGAGGATGGCGTTGCAAAGATGCCCTAAATTGTATTCGCTCTGGTTTCTAACATCCAAAACAACAATGCCTGTTTGCACCTCCTTTATCATATTGTAAGCTGCATCAACGCTTACGTCCTCATAAACTCCAGACTCGGATGTTTGGGCAAATGCTCGCGGCAACCCAACAAAAGCAAGCAACAACACAGCGACAAGACCAACAGCAATTAACCTCTGGCTACGCATCTTAAGAACAGAACAGGCCTTCATTCTTTACACCTCCATTAAACTTAAGAGGTATAACCCTCCAGCCCTAAAATTCGTTTTTTTTTGGTATATAAAACTTTCGTAACCAAGAATTAAACCGACTGATAGGGCAAGAGCTACAACATTTTAAAATTTTTATACCGTCGCCTTTTGTTCCTTTAATAATGTTTAATGGAACAATGTTTTATTTTGTTGACTTTTTGAAGCAGGTTTATTTCGGGCAAAAGTGAAAAGTGAAGAGTGCTGGCGTATTGCCTACTGCACTTTAGCCGAGGCTTGGCTAACCCTGCCAAACATGTAAGCGGAAATTTTTGCTTCCAGCATTTTGCCCCGGGGCATAATGTTGGCTTTTGGTTTGTCCTGGAAAAGCCTTTATATTATCGGCTTTTTTGGTTTTTCAAAATTTTTACAAATGATTAATGTTTTTATGGTGTTCTGTTAATTTATATTAACAGAAGATTGTTTTCATGGTTTTGCTAAGCGGGGGCGGAGTTTTCCATTTGAGATTAGTTGTTAGAAATTAAAAATATGCGGAGCATAGAGAGTATAAGTATATTTTAGAATATGTTTTCTCTGGGGGGATGGGGGTCTGCTTTTTCCATTTGTTCATTTGAGAAATGGCATTGGACTCATTCAGGTTTGTGTTTGACCATGCTTTATCGGCGTTAAGGTTCCAACGAATACTATCTGGTTTAGATCTGATTGCAAAATTATCTTGCCTTCTTTTAGGAAGAGCATGTCAGCAGCGTCCAAGCAAAATGCGAGGCCATGATCCGCAACTTCATTGATAGACGCCTGTGAACCTTCAAGCTCAGCCAGATGCCTCTTAAGAAGCATGTTGACTTCTTCGCTCATGGATTTGCCTTGCAAAGCTAGAGCCTCCTTTAACTGCGCATACACTTCACGTTCAACACTGAAGGATTTAACAACCATATCCGCATATTTCTTAGGCCGAGGCATAACGCACACATCTTTAAATGAAAAATATTAAATAACTAAAAATATCCGCAGTTAACTTATTAGAAAACTGCCACTCCGGCCCAATGTTGGATTTCTTTTTTCTGTTGTAAGACGACTTGAAACTCTCGCCAGTGAGACTTTTCAGAGCCTCGCGCCAGCGCTTGTCTAAAATACTAACCTTATAACCAGTTGAAACGGCAAAGTAAATTGGACACCCAACATTATCACGCGCGTTATAAAACATTCAAATTCAGATATTATTGTTATGACACGTGTCATATGGGCTTCGCAATTAGGAACTATCCTCCTCTTCTTGCTTGCCTCTGCCTTAACCGTATCTATTACACGCGTAATAAAAACCGCCACACATATGTCAAGCAGGGGCAGTACTTTCAAGTGTGAACCTTTTCAGAATTTGTAACGCTCAAACTTAACTTTTCAACAACCTTGTCCATTTTTTGCGTTAAAGCTTGAAGAGCCTCGATAAGCCTCAAATGTTCATTCATGGCATTGGCAAACTTTTCTTGAATCTGAATGAGGCGCTTAATGTTTTGAGGCATAAGCAAATAATCCTTAGCTGCTTCAACGCTTAACCAGTCAACCTCGCCAAAACCTTCAGACTCGTCAACCTTAGCAACATCATCGCTAACCTGCCAATAACGAGAAACCAAAGCAGCAACAGGATCATAAACGCCTAAGTGAATCTTGCGGGCTAGTCGACCATCACCCAAACGCACACCATACTTCAACCTTAAATGAGCAGCCACACGATCAGCCGCATCCTTAGCCAACAACAAAAGCTCACTAGGATCCTTACCCTCAACTACATCACAATAAACCAGAACATGCCGAGTAGTCTGCTCAACAGTCAACCCCAACTCAGAACCAACCAAGGCACTCCAATTCATCTTCTCCACACGACGCCAATCAACAGGCTGAACAGGCTCACCCAAAATAGGATATTTAAAAACACAATTATGAAGCCTAAAAACAAAGCTAGGTGTTAAACCCTCACATCCAGTGAGAAACTTTTTACATTTCTCAGTTGTTTCGTAAAGTGCTGGCCACCTAGGTCCAGCACGCTTGACTAAGCCTGCCTTCTCCAACTTTTTCAAATAATAATGGACATGCTGGCGGCTCATTCCAAGAAGCTTAGCAACCTTCGTAGGATAATTTTCGTCAATTAACTTCAGTATCGGGATAAGGCGATCCCGAGCACTCCAATTGTAAAATTTTACTTTTGACAGCCTTTTTACACCAGACACATTATTCCGATATGAAACCACAAGAATTTTCTGCCCCTCGCAATGGACAGTATCCATTACAGGGGCTTCCAAAGGACACTATCCATTAGAGGCTGTTGCAATGGACAGTATCCAAAAACGGACATATCAACACATTCAAAAGGAAAGACTGCGTTACTTGTGAAAGACTTGCAATTCCAAGAATTTATACTGAGCTTTAACAACGCTCCCGCTGTCCTTAAAAGTAGAAAACGAAAGGATGCAAATATAGAAAAAAGGGGGATTGCGCGGGAGAAATCTCCAATAGGGAATGTTTTAAACTTTACCTTTTTGATAGTAAGGTTTAAACAGAAAACTAATTGCATACAAATACATTGACTTAACTGCGAGAGAATTCGTTTGATTAATGAACTCTTAAACCTTGTTCAGAAGCATGAGGAATGGCGTGGAAAGCAATGCCTCAACTTAATACCTTCTGAAAATGTTATGAGTCCCGCTGTACGTGAACTGCTTTCTTCAGAACTTGGGCATCGCTACACTGCAAGAGACCGCTTCTACATGGGCACACGCTACATTGACGAAATTGAACAGTACGGAGAAGAAATCGCAAGAAAAGTGTTTAGGGCTGAGACTGCAGATTTGCGCCCACTTTCAGGACACATTGCCGATTTGATTTTCTTGGCTAATTTCACGACGCGTGGCGACACGCTAATGTGCATTTCTCCAGAAAACGGTGGGTACCCTGGAATGTGGAACGACGCTCTAGCGGGACTGTTAAGCCTCAAAACTGTGCCGTTTCCTTTTTCGAAAGATGACATGAACATACAAGTTGAGAAAGCAAAAGAAACCATTAAACGTGTTAAACCTAAAATCGTGATTTTCGGTGCAAGCTTAATCACCTTTCCACATCCAGTAAAAGATTTAGCAAAAGTTGCCCGAGAAAATGGCGCATGCATAGGATTTGACGGTTCCCATGTCTTGGGACTTATTGCTGGCGGCCAGTTTCAAGACCCACTAAGAGAAGGCGCCTATGCCCTTTTCGGCTCCACACACAAAAGCTTCTTTGGACCTCAAGGAGGAATAATTCTAGCAGACGAAGAGCACGGTGAAATTCTCAAAGAGAAGGTATATCCGGGTTTTGTAGATAATGCCCACTGGAACCGTATTGCAGCGTTGACTTTGGCACTGGCAGAGATGGAAAAATTTGGAAAAGCTTACGCAACGCAAGTGGTTCGCAACTCGCAAACTTTAGCAAAAGCCTTGTTCGATTATGGTTTTCCTGTTATCTGCAGTCATTTGGGATTCACCAAATCGCATCAAGTGATAATGGATTATGGGAGCTACGAGCAAGGAAGAGTTATCGCAGAAAAACTTCAACTTGCAAACATCATCACTGATTGCGTCATAAGAATTGGCACTTGCGAAGTTACGAGACGTGGAATGAAAGAACAGGAAATGCTGCGAATCGCTGAATTAATTAAGAGAACACTCATTGATAAGGAATCGCCAGAAAAAATCAGAAAAGATGTTGCAAAACTTTGCGATGAATTTCAGAAGATTGAATATTGCTTTAAATAGCGAGCTGTTTTATTTACCATCCTAATTTCATATTCAAATAGCACATGGTAGCATCAAGAAGTGGTACGCTTGGAAACTTTAGTTCCTTCAGCACTTATACAAGCCTTAAAAAAACAGAAATATCACTTTGTAGGTCGCCACTCAGCCGTTAAAAGATGCAGATGGCTTTACGAAACGCTAATCCATGATAGACCGTGCTATAAACAAAAATTCTACGGCATAAAAACACACCAATGCATACAAATGACCCCTGCAGCTTTTTTCTGTACTCAACAATGCCTCTTCTGTTGGAGAGCCCAGACTGATGATTTACAGATTACATGGAACGAAATGAAACTGCCGCCATGGGATTCTCCTGAAGAAATTGTTGACGGAAGCATCAAGGCGCAACTTAAAATTTTAAGCGGATACAAGGGCAATCCAAAAGCTAACAAACGCAAATTCATAGAAGCTCTAACTCCAAAACACGCCGCGATAAGCTTGACTGGAGAGCCTACTCTCTATGAAAATATCGGGGAACTAATCAAGGCTTTTCACAGAAGAGGATTCACCACTTTTCTTGTTTCTAACGGAACTTTACCTTCAGTTCTAGCAAAATTAAGCGAAGAACCAACGCAGCTTTACATTTCTGTTTGTGCTCCAGATGAAGAATCATTCAAAAATGTTTGCCGTCCACAGATTCCAAAAGCATGGGAAAAAATGAATGAGACATTATCGCTTTTGCCCAGTTTTAAATGCCCCACAGTGATTCGGATAACATCGGTGCGCGGTTTAAACATGAAAAACATTGAAGGCTACGCTAAACTCATTACGAAAGCTAATCCAACCTACATTGAACCGAAGGCTTACATGCATGTGGGATTTTCTAGGCTTCGGTTAGGCTATGAACACATGCCAAGTTTAGCGGAAATAGTGGAATTTGGAAGACAATTAGCAACAGAAACAGGATACTTTATAATTGATAAATCCGCAGAGAGTAGAGTTTTATTATTGAGTAGAATTGAGAAACCCATAAGATTTGGTAACGGATAGTATTTGTTGCATATGATTCAAAAATTTCCGGTATTTTATAAAACGGTTCGCTCCTTTGAGAATGTTGTGATAAAAAAGCTTAAATATCATCCTCTATACAATTGTTTTCTTAAACCAAAAATTAAATCAAGGTGTGAACAAGAATGGTTAATGAAGGAAGAGGGCGACTGTTCAGAAGAAAAGACGGAAAATTTCTAATATACCTACCAAAAGACCTAGCAGAAGACAGCATGTTCCCATTTAAGGGCTCGGACTCCATATTCGTCAAAATAAGCTTCAAACTAGGAGACAATAAACTGCTAGTAGAGAAATGGAAGGAACCTCCGCCACAGCCACAGTGAAAACTCAAAAAGTTAACAGACTGGGCTCTTTCCCCATTTTTTCTTGTTTCTACACATAATAAAACACTTATCTATTTCCTTCTTTAACTAGAAACGGTGCTTATTACGTGCCATCCTTAAAAAATATCCTGCGCGAAATAAGGAAAGAATTGAAAGAAAAAGAGAAGATAAGAGAAAACGCTCAAAAAAACATGCGAAAAGCAACAAGCCTCTCTAAACAAGCGATACTTCTGATTCATCAGAAAAAATTAGAAGAGGCAAAAAAACTCGTCCAAGACGCAAAAGAAATTCTTTCACAACTTAACAAGTTGTCAGTCAAGTATCCAGACATAATCTATGGTGGCTTGTTTGATTCTGCATTACAAGAGTATTCAGAGGCAAACATATTCCTAAGCTTGGTAGAAAATGAAACATTTGTATCGCCAGAAGAAGTAAACGTGCCTTCGGTTGATTATGTTCTTGGATTAGCAGATGTCATTGGCGAGTACAGACGTTTGGCTTTGGATGCTTTACGCGAAGGCAGTGTGGCAAAAGGAGAAAAATGCTTACAGACGATGGACCACATCTATGTTGAACTTATGTCCATGGATGAGGCTTACATGCTTGTTCCAGGTCTCAGAAGAAAATGTGATGTTGCAAGAAAAATTATTGAGACCACACGCGGAGATATAACTCAGGAAATGCGAAGAAAATCTTTAGAAGAATATTTGAGGCGCTTTGAAAAATCGCAGAGAAAAAAGGAACCTAAAAAGGTTACCTAAATGGGTGATACGGGTATAAAGCCTAAATTTTCAGTAGAAAAAGCTCATAAAGCACAGTTGTATTTGTCCCATCGAATTATTTTTGAGGATAAGCTTCCTAGAAAGATTCGTTTTGTCGCGGGTGTGGATGTTGCTTATGTTAATGGTATGTCGATTGGTGCCGTTGCAGTGCTAGATTATGATTCTCTTAGGCTTATTGAATCACAAGTAGCCCTTTGTAAAACAAGCTTTCCATATGTGCCTACACTTCTTTCCTTTAGAGAAATTCCCTCCGCTGTTTTATGTGCAAGAAAATTGAAAACTCAACCAGACGTTTATCTTATTGACGGCCAAGGTTTTGCACATCCATATCGCTGTGGGTTCGCAAGCCATTTAGGTCTTGTGATAAGGAAGCCAACGATAGGTGTTGCAAAGAGCAGACTTTTCGGAGAAGTTGAAAGTGCAGAAATTGAGAAAGACGTTGCTTTCCTAAGACATAAAAATGAAGTTGTTGGCGCTGTGGTTACAACAAAGCGTGGGTGCAAACCAGTCTATGTTAGTGTTGGGCACATGGTTTCCTTAAAAACCGCCATAAAAATTGTTAAGCACTGCACGCGTAATCACTGCATTCCAGAGCCAATTTTAAAAGCTCATGAAATAGCGGCGACGGAAAAACGAAAAATCCATATCGTCTCAGCAACAACAAAGGAACAGTGATACTAAAATTGCTTCACCCGAAACTTGCGGTTTTAGCTAAAAAGATTCGTGACAAGAAACTTCGAGAAAAAGTTATTGAATTGCTGGAAAACCCATCATTTGAAATAAACGAGAAAAAATATCCGAGCTTGTCTTTAGACGTGTCACCAGCAGGGCTTTCCCATCATCATTGCTATCCAGGCGGTTACATAGAACATGTCGTTTCAACTGCAAACCTCGCGTTGGCAATGTGTAATTCTATTGAGAAGGTTTATCATGGAAAGGTAAACCGCGATTTGGTTCTGGCTGGAGTTTTGTTGCATGACATTTTCAAGCCCGCCACGTATACTGTGAATGAAAACGGCAGTTACGGTTCAACACGCCTAGCCGATTACATGGACCATTTGTCGCTTGCGGTTTCTGAGCTTGTTCGAAGAGATTTTCCGTTAGAATTAATTCATGTAGTGTCTGCGCATCATGGAGATTATGGCCCAATTAGACCGCATACCGTCGAAGCGTTAGTTTGCCATTTGGCAGATTTGATGGATTCACGATTGAATGGTGAAATTTTGAATGCAGCAGCCTATTTAATGAGAAAAAGTGTTGGCGAAGAATTGCGGGGATTGACTTCGAAGGAAGCCTTCGACATAATCAATTCGAAGGTTGTCGAAGGTTGGAAAGGCGTGGCGAAAACTATTGAGAAGATAAAACGAAAGAGAAAACCTCGCAAAACTTAATAGTTGTTTTCGCGTGAAGATTTGAAAAATGGTGAACACCAAAATGGAAATTTCGTTTGAAGAATTTCAAAAGTTGGATTTGCGTATCGGAAAAATTGTTGAGGCAAATCAGATTCCGGGTTCGCGGAACTTAATAAGGATGATTGTGGATTTTGGAACGGAAAAACGGCAGGCTGTTGCTGGGCTTCTTCAATGGTATAAACCCGAGGAGTTAGTCGGCAAAAAGTACGCGTTTATACTGAATCTTCAACGGCGAAAGTTCATGGGTATTGAATCTCAATGCATGATTTTGGCTGCAGAAGACAATAAAGGCAATGTTGTAGCGTTACAGCCAGAGAAGGACATCACGGAAGGAAGTAAAATACACTAGAAAAGGCATTCAGCTTAACAGTCTTGTTATAGCCTCAGCTTTTTCCTTGCTACCCACAAGACTTTCAATCATTTCTTGGTCCAAATCAAGCCACTTGGCAAGACCCGCAGCCATTTCTGCATTGTTTTTGAATATTATTCGCAGATAGGGGATAACTTCTTTTGTGGCTCTAACGGCTGAAATGTGGCATTTACGCTTAATCTTATATCCAATGTTTAGCTGTGCGGCACGTTCAGCTTTAGACCGCGACAACATTTGTATGCGTTCGGGAAATTTGAAGGGTATCCACCCGTGAATTTTAGTGTTCTGCCTAGCCATAGCCACGCCTGCAGTCAGATAGTCAATCACGTAACGCATAAAACTCCAGTCTTGAGTTAACCGGATTCTGCCGCGATATACGTCTGCCATTGAAAGTGCATCCATCGCCTTAGCTAAGTCATGCGGGTCGGTTAAATGCGCTGGAGCGTTCTCGTATATCCACTCAAAAAGCATGTCCACGTCAACATCAGCCATGTCCGCCGCTTGTTTAGCGCCAACACAAGTTTTCCCGTAAAGTATCATTCTCAAAACATTAAAAATCGTATCTTGCCTATCACGGTAGCCAAGCCAAGAAACATCCTCGTAAGTTAGCCTTTTCTTGCCTTGAGCTAGAGCTTGAAGGTCATTTATTGCGGAGCGAATGTCGCCTTCAGAGCGTTGAGCAATGAATTTTAAAGCGTTTTCGTCAGCTTGAATTCCTTCGAGTGAGCATATACGTTTTAGATGCTTCGCAACTTCGCCGGCTGGCGGCTTCTTGAACTCTATTAGGAGACAGAAAACGCGAAGATTCGTAAAGCGCGGGTCATAGACATTGTTAGCAATAAGAACCACTGGGCACTGGGCAGTTTTCACAATCTCAGTTATAGCTTTCACTCCGCCTCTGTCAGCTGTGCCCGTCAACCCGTCCAACTCATCGAGCAAAACAATTCTTTTTCCGCCAAACAATGACCCAAACTGTGAGGCCAATCCAGCGAACCGTTTGACAGCGTCTTCTGTTCGATAATCACTTGCGTTTTTCTCCACCAGCTCCATTTTAAAGTCATTAGCAAAAGCCTCAACAGTAACGGTCTTTCCAACGCCTGGCGGTCCATAAAGAAACGCTGCTCGTTTTTTAGGAACGCCTTTCTCCCAAGATTTTACCCATTCACCAAATTTTTCAATTGCCTCTTTGTTTCCAACAACTTCCGCTAAGGATTTCGGTTTATACTTAAGGGTCCAAGTTGTATACACGGGAGACTGCACCCATTTAGTTCTTCTTGCCTATTTCGGAGCCAGCTTCAACAAGCCTAGCCAACAAAGCGCTCAATTGAACCTCTTCATCTGCACCTTCAACAAGTCTGTAATCTATTTCGCCAACAATGGCGGCCAGTTTTATCTTCCACGGTTCGGGGATTTCTGCTCTGAAAATTTCCGTGTGGATTTGCCGAATTATGTCGCTTCCAGCTACACCATACTTTTGAATCATATCGCGCAACTGTTTCCTTGCTTCTAGAAAATCGCCGTTAATGGCGGTTTCAATCATCTTTTGAACATCAGCGGGGTTAGCTCTTCCAGCAATAGAATACACAACTTTCTGGTCTACTAGTTTGTTTAGTGAAGCCGCCGCTTGAAGAGTGTTTATTGCTTTTCTTAGGTCTCCGCCGCAAACCTCAAAAATCGCATCTAACCCTTCTTTCGAAAGTTTGACGTTTTCTTTTTCTGCAATACACTTCAGATACTTGTCTTGCTCTTCTCTGGGTAAGAAAGTAAAGCGAAAAGGCGCACAGCGGGATTGGATGGGCTCTATTATTTTTCCACTGTAATTGGCGCATAAAATGAAACGGCATGTTTCTGTGTAACGTTCCATCGTTCGCCTTAACGCTTGTTGGGCGTCAGCTGTCATATTGTCCGACTCATCCAAAATCATGATTTTGAAAGGAATCTCCCCTATAGAGCGAGCTCTCGCGAACGTTTTCACGGTTTCCCGAACAACATTTATTCCTCTCTCGTCGCTTGCATTCAACTCCATAAGATGCTCTCTATATACGTCGCCGTAAAGGTCCCGTGCCAAACAAAGCGCAGCCGTGGTTTTCCCAGTGCCCGGCGGACCAGCAAAAATGCAATGCGGCACGTTTCTGGATTTAACGAAACTTTTCAAGCGTTCAACTATTTCTTTCTGGTCGACCATGTCGTCAAGTGTTTTTGGTCGGTATTTTTCAGCCCACATTTCAAAGCTCATAAACGACGCCTCTACCATACCCTATTAATCATGTTTTTAATTAATATGCTGTTCTAGTAGGTGCGCTTCTGAATTTCTTAAGTCTCTGCACAACTTTCAATGTGTTTTCTCTTCTTTTTCAAGAAAACCCGTTAGGAAAATGGCGTATTCACATGGATGCTCATTTTGAAGCAGAGATTTTATGATTTTAATTTTTCCTTTTTTGCCATGGCTTACTCGAGAGATAACATAATCCAAGGTTTTTTTGCGTACGGTACAAAGCCAAGTTTTCTGTTGATTTTTAACCAACTTATAATACGGACATGTTTTGTATTTGAGTGTGAAACCGCCTTCAAAATATTCTATTTCAACTTCTATACCTAACTCTCTGTACATGTCAATTAGTCTGTCGCCCACTTCTCGGATGGTCCACGGATAATCTTCCGGAAACATCTCATCCAATTGCTCTTTCTCAAGCGCAAACGCTTCTTCCACAGTTTTGCATGAAGTCATCTCGTCAACAAGCGTCTGCATTATTCTTTTCCTTGGTACAGGCTCCAAAACCGGCTTCTCAAGCAGTTTAAGTTTGAAACTAAGGAGATTTTGGAACACTGTTGTGGAAATGTCGTAGCCGAGTTCTCTAAACATCGACTCGATAAGCATTCGCTGACTGTTCATTATTAAAGGCTCAACTCTTTTGAAAATCATGGTGAAATGTTCGTCATCAACGAACCGTACTTCCGCATCTGGTTGAGTTGCGTTGATGCTTTTGAGGATAAAATTCTGTGACAGTCTTCTGATTTTTTCCGGGTCATTTCTTGCAAGCATGCGAATAGCGTTTGCAATGCGAACGCCGGTGGCGCGGTATATTTCATCAAATTTTTGCCTGTCAGTCTCATAAACTTTCGATGCGAAGGAATTAAAAAGTTCACGGGGAACCGGGACAACATCCAGAAATTGCTTGCCAATTGTCTGGAAAAGACTCAATTCAGCTAATTGGTCGAGGAGGCTTTGGTCTTCGGCGCCGACGTATTTTACTGTCATGTTCACGGTTGTGTGTTCGATTGAATAGTTTACAAGTTTCCATCCGCGGGTCGCGAGCATGACAGAGAAGGCTGCAACGGATATGCGAGTTACTGGAATTGCTGTCACTTGAAAAACTAGTTCTAACGTGTTTTCTTCTTTTTCCGCTAATACCTTTGCTTGCCTAAACCAATTCATTTTGACACATGCAGAAAGCAATCCTTTCACAAAATCTTTAGGCTCTTTAGGAAGCTCATCTGCACCTAAAGCAATCCGCACGTCCTCTATGAAAGAACCTAAGTCTGTGACTGGTTCTTCCAAATGTTTTTCAGCCCAACTCATGAAGGCGGGTCCAACCAACATGAGGTTATTTTTGAACAATCCCGGTGTCACATTTGACAATCTCTTTTCAATTTGTTGGTCAAGAAACTCGCTAAACTCTTTTCTTCGTAGAGGGTAAACTTCTGAGCGAATCATTTTAACGACAATGTCTTCCCCCATCATGCGGAGGTCAAAAGGAACTCCTATGCCTTCAAGAATAGTTGCAATTTGAAACGCCACTATTTCGGGTAGACGTTTGAACGCTTTTGGTCGCAGTATAGCGACACTGTCTATCTCGCTGTAGGAGGGAATGTCAAACATTCGCGTTAAATTCTTAATTTCTTCAAGAACTGAGATAAACTCTTTGAAGTTGGATGGGGTTTTCCAAGCAACCGACCCCTTCAAGATTTCAATAATATTCTTTGCTTCCGCTTTCTGTTCCTTTAAGAGAGACTCAATGGTTTTGTCTCCAACAGCAACATCTAACAAGCTGTCTAAGGTTTTCCTGCCAATAGATGTTAAGTCAAGGGCTTCTCTAAGGTTCGTCTGCTCACTCATCCTTGCCTTTATTACACAGTCGTCGCATGAACCAACCTTGTCAACTCTTAAGAGAGTTTCTACTGCTTTTTCAAGAACACGGCTTTTTGTTCCATACGTTTTTGCTAGCTCTTCGAGTGCTTCGTTGGTTTTTCTAGTTATTGTTGTGTGAAGATGTACGGACATGATTTACCACACGATTATCGTTTTATCGGTTGCTTTTAAACATGTTCACAAAAATCAACAAATGTACATTAATAAACATAGAAAAAAGAAGGTAGTTTAGCTGGGTACTATTGGAGAAACCGCTTTTCCCTTGCGCGCCATCATAGCGTCAGCAACTCTTTTGACGGCTAACATGTAAGCTGCAGTTCTCATGTTCACATTATGCTGCGTTGACATTTTGAGAACGTCGTTGAAAGCTTTGGTTATGGTATCCTTCAGTTTGGCACGTACTTCTTCCTCTGTCCAATAGTAATTCATTTGGTTCTGTACTTGCTCAAAATAGCTAACAATGACGCCGCCCGAATTTGCTAGAATGTCTGGGATGACGAATATTCCTTTCTTGTATAGGATTTCGTCAGCCTCAGGTGTTACTGGACCGTTGGCGCCTTCCGCAACTATCTTTGCTTTAATATTTGGTGCATTCTTTTCGGTTATTTGATTCTCCAAAGCAGCGGGAACGAGTATGTCACATTCCATTTCCAGCAATTGCTCATTTGTTATGAGTTGGCTACCAGGGTAATCAACCACAGAACCTGTCTTATCCTTATGATCTAACACTTTCACAGGGTCTAAGCCTTGCGGATTGTATATGCCGCCTTTGGAGTCTGAAACTGCGATAATTTTGCATCCGATTTCATGGAGCAATCGTGCTGCATGATACCCAACGTTTCCGTAGCCCTGCACCGCCACTGTAGCGCCTTTCAAGTTTATGCCTAAATGTTTAGCTGCCTCAACAACCGTGTACATCACGCCCCTTGATGTAGCCTCGTTTCTTCCAAGCGAACCACCGACATTAACTGGTTTGCCTGTCACTACGCCAAAAACAGGATACCCTACGATTTCGCTGTATTCATCCATTATCCAAGCCATCATCTCTGCGGTTGTGTAAACATCAGGCGCTGGGACATCAGTGAAGGGTCCTATGAACTTGGAGATTGCACGTGCGTATCCTCTTGTTAGTCGTTCAAGTTCTGCCTTTGACATCTCCTTAGGGTTACATCGTATTCCGCCTTTTCCACCGCCAAGCGGCAGTCCAGTCACAGCTGTTTTCCAAGTCATCCAAGCGGCTAAGGCTGTAACTTCGTCTAGCGTTAGGTCAGGGTGGTATCGTATGCCGCCCTTAGTTGGTCCTAAAGCGTCATTGTATTGTACACGGTAGCCTGTGAAAACACGGACGCTACCGTCGTCCATGACTACTGGAATGTTCACGATGAAAGCACGCATTGGGTGCTTCAATATTTCATGAATGCCTGGATCTAAGTTCAGTTTTTGAGCCGCGATGTCTAACTGTTTAAGGGCGGCTTCGTAAGGGTTTGGCACGACAATGGGAGGCGCTAATGTCTCGATGTTAATGAAAACTGCTGTTTGAAGCTTTTCTATCAAAGTTTTGAGAATTTCACGCGCCACTTCGCCGTTACCGCCACCATTGCTTCCGTAGAACCAATGGTAAGCTTCAGCTAAGGCATCTGGTCGGTTTGACAAGAAAGATCCTGCTGGTGCCATTTTGGGATTTTCAGCGAAGTAGTCAATTAAAACTTGCAGCATGTTTAGTTCGTCTCTTGATAGAGGTAGCAATTTTTTCAGCGGTTCAGGCGCTTTGACGTGAACGTATTTGGCTTCGTTGATTTTTTTCTGAAGACCTTCAAAGACCTTCCATGCATCTTCCGGTGGGATGCCGAAGTTTTCAGAGTATGTGGTTACCAGAGCATAGTGGGCTGTTGTGTAACTTTCAATTTTGGCTGTGAGTTCTGGTTTTTCAGCGAAAAAGTCTGCCATAAGTTTAAGCATTCCTAGTTCTCGCGCCGAAAGTTCTATTAGATTCAACATTTCATTTCATTCCTCCGGAACCACAATAAGACCAATGTTCAACTATAGAAACATTATGTCCATTATGTACACGCGTGTACAACATCATTAACATAAGCCGAATCGCAACATAACGTTTTTAACCGCGTCGGAGAACTCAAAACGTGAGTGTGCAGTGCAATGCAAACTGACCAAACAGTTTTTTATTCAACCGGCATAAAAAGTCTTGACCAAATTCTAGGCGGAGGTTTAATACTGGGCGAAAACGTTTTATGGGAAATTGAATCTGGAACATTCGCCAGAGAATTCCTTTACTCATTCATAAAACAAGGAATAATAGAAGGAAACCAAGTAATCTACCTAGACTTTATTTATCCCCCACAAGCGTTAATGTTGCAGTTTACTCCCTTAATCAAAACATTACCAAGTGAGTGGGAAAAGAGGCTGTTGGTGCTCGACTGCTTTTCAGAAGCTGCTGGACAAGGCGAACTCATCTTCAGCGACTTTTATGACAGAGCGCCTTCATGGATGAGAAAAGTCCCAAGCTCGAAAGACCCAGAGAGGTTTCATCACTTTTTTGGAAGAATAGAAAGAGAATTTGTAACCCCGGGCACGCGGCTTGTCTTTAACAGTTTGTCTCTCATGGAGCACAACTGGGGAAGAGACGCGGTAAAAGCTTTTTTTGGACATGTCTGTCCTGCGCTGTATGCGTATCAAACCTTAGCTTATTGGACGATGGCGAAAAACGCGCATCCGAAGGAGTTTTGCGCGATGATTGAACACATGACGCAGGTTGTTATTGACTTGTCAAAAAATGGCGACAAAAACTTCATTAAAATAAGGAAGGCTGGAGGAAGATATGATGCCCAGACTTATCAGCAACGAGAATACAGGGTTAAAGGGCTTCAAATAGACATTCTCTGATTAACACCACTGTAAAATAATGGTTTAATGTTCACGAATGTTCATTTTTGCGACCGTTTAAAGCAACGCTTAAATTCTAACGCAAATATCCCTTCATACTCCAAAAAATTTGCATTTGTAAAGGTGAAAGAAAATGAGTGAACGTGTACACAGAAACAGTTCGTACCTAAACGGAAAATCAACCACCGGAACAACAACACGCGTCAAAGACACAAGCCCAACAAGCGGAATGTGCCCAATATGCATTCGCGACTGCCCAATAATGTGCGAAATCAGCCTATCAGGTTTCAGAGGAAGAGAGGCCCTCTATCCAGAACCAGTCCAATTTGGATACAGCACCGCAGGAGCACTCAAAGACTTCGGACTAGACTGGTCCCACTTCAACATACAAGCAGGCTTGTTCGAAGCGCTTGGAATAGAGGAAAACTCGGATGTTGCCCTTTTTCCAAACGTGAGCACAGAAACTAGAGTTGGAGGTATACCAATAAAAGTTCCAATACTAGCAGGCGCATTCGGTTCAACGGATGTCGCTAGACTAAACTGGGAAGGCTTAGCAATAGGCACAGCACTTTCAGGCGCAATAATAATCGTTGGAGAAAACGTTTGCGGCATGGACCCCGAAGCTCAAATCACTAACGGTAAAGTAACATATTCAAAAGAACTGAAACGCAGAGTCGACTTGTTCCGAAAGTTCTGGGATGGAAAATACGGCGAAATTGCCGTGCAAACAAACGTTGAAGACCAAAGACTAGGAGTTGATGTCTACGCAATATCAAAACTTGAAGTAAACGTTATCGAGAGAAAATGGGGACAAGGCGCCAAAGCCATAGGAGGCGAAGTACGTGTCAGAGACTTGGACAGAGCAATAATGCTGAAGAAAAGAGGATACGTAGTAATTCCAGACCCAGAAGACCCCACAGTGCAGCAAGCATTCAAGGAAGGCGTTTTCAAATCTTTCGAAAGACATAGCAGAGTGGGCATACCAAAAGAAAAGAACATGGTTGAAGACATAGAATGGTTGCGAAAGCAAGGCGCGAAACATGTAACACTAAAAACAGGCGCTTATAGACCCTCGGCAGTTGCCTACACAATGAAAATAGCCTCAGAAGCAAAAATAGACGCCGTATACTTCGATGGAGCCGGTGGTGGAACAGGCATGAGCCCCGTCCCAATGATGGACGAAATGAGCATACCAACAGTTTATCTAGAAGCAATAGTTCTCAAATGCGCGCAATTGCTAAAGAAGAAAGGACGCTACGTGCCAGACATCATCATGGCAGGAGGCTTCATAAACGAAACACAGATTTTCAAGGCAATAGCAATGAGCAACTTTGGAGATGGCCCCTTTGTGAAGGCAGTGTTAATGGGACGCTCGCCCTTGACGGCTGTTATGAAGGCAAACTACTTCAAACAGCTTTCAGAAGAAGGCAAACTTCCAAAAGCCTTTGCGGACAGGTTCGGCAACACTCCAGAGAAGTTCTTCATTGCAGCGCCAGAATTGAAAGAAAAATACGGAAACAGATTTAAAGAAATACCATGGGAAGCCGTGGCACTTTACACGTACTTAACTGACCGCATAGGCGTAGGACTAAAGCAACTTCTAGCAGGCAACAGAAAATGGAAACTGGAACTTATCAACAGAAACGACTTGATGAGCTTGTCAGAAATTGCCGCACAAGTCACTGGCATACCTTTGGCGCACGAAACGGAAAAAGACGCTGTTGAAAGAATACTTGGCTAACAGCATCCTCTTCTCTTTTTTTAGTTTCTGATTAATCCTTAAATTTAAAAACAAACAAGCAGATAGAATACTATGGAGGAAAAAGATTCTATGGGAGAAACTCAATCGGCACTAAGTGTTGCATGTGAACAATTGAGAATAGCCGCAGAAAAATTAAAACTAGACCCAGGAATACACGAGATGCTCAAGCACCCAAGAAGGTCACTCATAGTTTCTATTAATGTAAAGATGGACAATGGCAACGTTTGCACCTTCTCCGGTTGCCGTGTACAACACAATGATGCAAGAGGACCTTTCAAAGGCGGAATACGCTATCACCCAAACGTCTCTCTAGATGAAGTTACAGCTCTAGCAATGTGGATGACATGGAAATGTGCAGTTGTGGACATACCATATGGTGGCGCAAAAGGAGGAGTATGCTGCAACCCTAAGGAGATGTCAAAGGCAGAACTTGAACGACTAACAAGACGGTACACAACCTTAATTTTTGACATAATTGGACCATACCGTGACGTGCCAGCACCAGACGTTTACACAGACGCGCAGACAATGGCGTGGATAATGGACACGTATAGTCAACTCAAGGGCTACAGCGTACCAGAATGCGTCACCGGCAAGCCCATAAGCGTTGGCGGTTCGGAAGGAAGGGCAGAAGCCACATCACTTGGTGTTGTGGTCTGCGCGAGAGAAGCCGCTAAAAATTTGGGATTAAAGCTGAAAGGCGCTACAGTGGCAGTGCAGGGCTACGGAAACGTGGGTTGGAACGCGGCAAAAATAGCCTATGACATGGGCTGCAAAATCGTGGCAGTAAGCGACTCAACTGGAGGAATATATTGTGAGAAAGGCCTCAACCCTTACAAAATATACCAACACAAATCCAAAACAGGTTCAGTAACCAATTATGAAAAATGCAAAAATATAACAAACGAGGAACTCCTCGAAACAAAATGTGACATACTAATACCAGCAGCACTAGAAAATCAGATAACCAAAAAGAATGCAAACAAAATAAAAGCAAAAATAGTTGCAGAAGGCGCCAACGGACCAACAACCCCAGAAGCAGACAAAGCACTTCACGAAAAAGGAATACTTCTCGTTCCAGACATCTTGGCTAACTCTGGCGGCGTGACCGCAAGCTACTACGAATGGGTCCAAAACCTCACAAGAGAACATTGGACAGTTGAAGAAGTAAACCGAAAATTAGAAGATAAAATGGTCAAGGCCTTCAATGATGTCCACAAATTGGCGAAAAAAGAAAAAAGCGACATGCGAACCGCAGCGTTGATGCTTGGTGTTGGAAGAGTTGCAGAGGCAATAAAGACGTTAGGCTTATGGCCATAACAAAAAAAGACATTTTCCACTCTAATTTTATTTATACGTTACAGTTGGAATCGCGCTTTAGAATTTTCTCAAACTTCTAATCTAAGTTTTTAAACTACTGCTCTTATAACTACTTCGCACCAATAACCTCACAATCGGAGAAAGGATAACGAATGCCAAAAAAGTTACCTACGAAAATTGAAAGGTTAGACTTTAGCTTTGAACATTCACCCATAAAAGTTATTGCAAACAGAAATTGCCCAGAAATAAAGCTTGCAGGACTCACGGTGGGACCTTTTGAGGAAGGAAATGAATATGAAATTCAACAGTGGATAGCGCGCGAACTTGAAAAAACGGGGATAGTGCGTTTTCGCGAAGAAGAACGTTTAGATTCAAATAAGCTTTACAAAATTCAATGGACAGAACGTGTTCAAACGGCAGGACAAATCTCAAAATTGCCTGAGAATTTCTATCCAGAACTGCGGAGATACTTAATGCAGCTTAAGACGGAAATTGCCAAAAACCCAGAGAAAACACGAGAGTACGAAAAAACTAGGCAGTTGACACAGGACATTGTGAATGCGAGGTTAAAGAAAATTGTTTCGTTGGCATCGTCTCCAACCCGTACTGAGCAAATGCTCAAAAATTTTACTGGAGAGGAAAGGTTTCTTTATGAACAACTCTACAAGCACATTCAAGAATGGAGAACGCAAATATTAGAATGTAAGGTGACGGAACAATGACGGAAGAATTAGAAGCGATAGACCCGCAGGAACGTTTTCAAGAATTTTTCAAAATGGAAAAATACCGCCAAGCAATATCGCAGATTGCGGTTGCGGGTAAAACCTCCCTAATAGTTGATTTTGAAGACCTTGCAACTTTTGACAGGCGACTCGGTGAGGAACTATTAGAAAAGCCAGAAGAGTATTTGAAACATGCAAATAACGCGGCTTTCTCCCAACTTCAAATAGAAGATGCGGAATATGCTGAAAAGCTGGCAGACAAAGCAGAAACAGTGACCGTCAGAATTGTGCGACTATGGGAGTCTACACCGCTAAGAAAACTCGGCTCAAACCACATTGGAAAACTCGTCATGGTCGAAGGCATCGTTGTCCGCTCAACACCCGTCCGCCCAATGGTCATAAGAGCAGCCTTCAAATGCAGAAGATGTGGAAACATAACATATCTAGACCAAACTGGGCAGTTCCTCAGACCGCCCCTCAAGTGCAGAGACCCAAACTGCGAAGGAAAAGGACCCTTCGACTTCATACAAGAAGAATCCACATTCATAGACTCACAAGACCTACGCCTCCAAGAAAGACCAGAAGACCTTCCGCCCGGACAGCTTCCAAGAACATTACATGTTAAGCTCGTAGGAAGCGAAATAGTTGATGTGGCGAGACCCGGAGATCACGTTTCTGTAGTTGGAATAATTCGTGCATTCGCGCCGACGCTTCGAGGCGTAGGGAAGCTTAGAGTATTCATGTTACATTTGGACGCTAACTCGGTAGAAGTTCTGGGTAAAGAACCAGAAGCAGCGATTCCATCTCCTGAAGAGGAGGAAAAGATTCTCGAACTTGCAAAAGACCCGTGGATACACCGAAAAATCATGAACTCCATCGCACCATCAATCTATGGATACGACCACGTAAAAGAAGCAATAATGTACCTTCTCTTTGGAGGAGTGCCAAAAACTCTTCCAGACATAACAGTAAGAGGAGAATTAAACGCCCTTTTCATTGGAGACCCGGGAACAGCAAAATCGCAGCTTCTCCAGTACGTGGCTAGAATTGCACCACGAGGATTGTACACTTCTGGACGCGGCACAACAGCCGCAGGTTTAACTGCGGCAGTAATAAGAGAGAAAGGAGGCGGAATGAGCCTCGAAGCAGGAGCACTAGTATTAGCTGACAAGGGAATTGCATGCATCGACGAAATGGACAAAATGCGTCCGGAAGATAGAGTTGCAATTCACGAAGCAATGGAGCAACACACAGTTTCCGTTGCAAAAGGCGGTATAGTCGCAACTCTCAACGCGAGGACCGCAATACTCGCAGCTGCCAATCCCTCCTTGGGAAGATATGAACCGCATCGCACAGTAGCAGAAAACATCTCTTTGCCGGTTACCATACTTTCAAGGTTCGACCTCATTTTCGTCTTGAGAGACGTACCCGACAAAGATACAGACAGCAAAATGTCAGAGCACATCCTCGAAATCCACAGAAAAGGCTTGAGCCCTGTAGAACCTCCAATACCATTAGAACTATTGAGAAAATACATAAGCTACGCAAAAGGAATCAAGCCAACCCTAACTCCAGACGCATTAAACCGTCTCAAAGATTTCTATTTAACAATGCGTTCAGCAAGCGAAGCGGAAGGTTCGCCAGTTGCAATAACTGCGCGGCAACTTGAATCTTTAGTGCGCATAGCAGAGGCGCGAGCCCGTGCAGCTCTCAGAAAGGAAGTTACAAGTGAGGATGCAGAAGCAGCAATCAACATAATGAAGAAGTCTCTGGCGGAAGTCGGCATAGACGTGTCCTCGTACAAGTACGACATAGACATTATAATGACGGGAAAATCCAAAAGCATGAGAGACAAGTTACAAGTGATTCTTTCAACTTTGGCGGAGATGGAAAGAGAAACTGGAATGGTTGAGAAAGCAGCGCTTCTAAATGAGTTAGAAGCAAAATATAAAATTCCAAAAGGAGACGCAGACCGCCTTATCACACAATTATTACGTGAAGGAACAATTTATGAGCCTAGGGAAGGTTACCTAAAAAAGACATAGAATAAACGTAAATGGCTTCGCATATAATAAAAGGGAGGACTGTGCGCTGTCACTCAGAAGCTTCTACGTTGGCTTCTTTGTAGTATTGCGCGTTTGCGGTGAACACTGTTACGCCTACTGTTACGCCGATGTCGCTGACTGAAACGTGGTCTGGGTTGGTTATGTAGACTATCATGCTCCAGCCTGACTTCAGAATTAAGTCGTCATTGGCTTGAGCAAGGTCATAGCTTGTGGTTAGAGGTACTTGTTTGCCGGAAAGTGAGCCGTCGCTGTTTGGAGTGATGTAGGGCAAGTCATCGTTTATTGTGTCCTGTGTTTTGTTATAGTATATAGTGTTCCAGTTGCACTCTTGACCTCTCACGGATATCTTGTCAATGACGATGTCGCGACCGCCAGTGTTGATTATGAGGAATGCTGTTTCCGCGAAAGTCGTGCCATTATGCCACGTGTGCAGTTTGTATACTTGGAGACTTTCCTCTTGAACCCTTGTTGTGGTTACGTTGATGGCATAGAAAGTTACAACTGTTGCAAGCAGTACGGAAACCACTAATATTATCAATGTTGTTACTACAACGCTTAGTCCTTTTCTATTCTTTAACATGCGCATAGGTTTCATTCCTACCTGAATTGTTTGAAAAAGTAATTGAAAATGAAAAGTAAGAGCATTTGTATGTCACAGAAACTAACGCAATCTAACGATTATGATTCAAGTAGCTGATTAAAATTTAGAACTTTACAAAAATATTAGAAGTAAATCCTAACGATTCAGTTTCTATTCGTGAACAAACGTTAAAAATCCAATGGTGTTAGATAGCAGTTGTGAATGCTTAATGAAGCCAGTGATGGTTGTTGTTGGCACAAGACCAGAAATAATAAAGATGGCACCAGTTGTCAGAGCCTTACGTAAAAGCAAAATACCGTCAATTTTCGTCCACTGCGGGCAACATTACGATTACAACATGTCTCAGCAGTTTATTGAAGAACTTGAACTTCCGATGCCCGACTATGGGTATAGACTCAAAGCTTACTCGCAAGGAGTTCAAACCGCGCGCATAATAATTCACATGGAAAAATTGTTAAAGAATACTTCGCCAGCTCTTGTTTTGGTGGAAGGAGACACAAACGGAGTTTTAGCAACCACTTTGGCAGCAGTCAAGCTGGGAATTCCCGTAGGGCATGTGGAGGCGGGTTTGAGAAGCTTTGACTTGCGCATGCCAGAAGAACATAATAGACGCTTAACAGACCACATGTCCACTTACTTATTCGCGCCAACAAAAACAGCAGAAAACAACTTAAAAAAAGAGAATGTGTGGGGAAAAATCTACATTACTGGAAACACGGTGATAGACGCAGTAGTTCAACACTTGCCAATGGCGGAAAGAAAATCAAAAATACTGGAAACTGTTCGCTTTAAAAAATTTGCATTGGCAACAGCCCATAGAGCAGAAAACGTGGATGACTTCAACGTTCTCAAGAATTTTATGGAAGCTTTTGCAGAAGCTCCAATACCGGTAGTTTATCCGATGCATCCCCGCACAAAGAAAAGATTACAACAGAACAAGATATATGCCAAAATCAAGAAAAAAGGAAATCTGTATATTTTACCCCCACTGGGCTATTTAGACTTCTTGGTTTTAATGAAAAAATGCGAAATGATAGTGACAGATTCAGGTGGCATACAAGAAGAAGCAACAGCTCCACCCATACGCAAACCAGTCTTGGTTATTCGCCTTTCGACAGAGAGACCAGAAGCCGTCAAGGCCGGTTTCGCCACGGTTGTTGGAGTAGAAAAGAAACAAATATTGAATGCTATGATAAAAACGTTGAAACAACGAAGGGAACTTCCGGAAAAATCACCTTATGGAGATGGAAAAGCGGCTGAAAAAATTGTCCAAATAATTAGAGAAGAAATTGGTTTTTAACGCTTATGAAATGTACGTGACTTTTTTATCTTCTTCTTTGCGAGTTTCCTCTGCTTGTAAGGCTCTCTTCTCTTCTATCTTCTGCAAACGGACAACCATCTTCTCAGCTTTAGCAATTTCTTCGTCCAAACCAGCTAAATCCACATCAAGATCTAAGATTGATTTCAAAACTTCCAAAACACTCTTGGCTGCCTTCGGGTCTGGCAAGTACCCACGCGTTTCGCCTAAAAGGCAAAGTGCATCCATTTTTTTCAAACGCGCTAAACCAAGAATTAAGCCAGCGGTTCCGACTATAGGGCTCCCCATAGGGCTGAGCATAGCTTTGGCTTGTAATGCCTTGTTTAAAAGTTCCGGACTTGTTGAGGCAGCAATTACTTTAGGCTTATCTTTTACCTCGACTCGGTAACCGCCGATCGTTATTATCAAGCTTACTTTGTGTTGCTCGGCAAAATTGAGAATGCGATCTGAAATTTCGTATTGACCTTCAATTGTTTGTGCTTGGCTGTCTCCTGTGAAGAGTATGAGGTCGTTTTTTCCATTTTTGTTCTTCCAAAAGTAGAATGTTCCACGTAAGAGTCGAATTCCTCCTTTCTTGTTGACAAGCACGAAATATGGAAAATGCGGAGAGTAAAGGTATGCGAACTTTTCAGCCTTCAGCTGCTTAATTAAATAGCGTATAGCGATTTTGCCGACAATTCCTAAACCTGGAAGCCCCTCAATTAGAATAGGATTATTCAACTGAACTGCGGCAAGTTCTTTAATGACCGTCTCTTTCATTATGTTAATCCTTCCTCTTTAAAGCCATCCTATACTTGAGGTATTTATCATCAGGCGAGAATTTTGGCGGATGCGGTACACGAACCTTTCCACCGCAATATGGGCATCTATCATTTTTTAACGTGTATTTTCTGCACTTTTCACATTTTCTTAAGAGCCAAACCATTACTTCTCCCTTCTAAACACACCTTGCCCGCCAGCCTTAGTAACGTTAGAGATAACATTCTGAGCGACTCTTTGCAGAACATCCTCTGCGCGTTTGTAATTTTCCGCCATAACCTCTATGCAGTATTTGGGTGCAGCGACAACATAAAAGCGAAGCTTTGCGTCACGGGATTTTTCAGTTTTCTTGGCGTTTTGAAAGGCTTCTTTAATAATTTTTACTCCGTTAGGCTTCATGCAGCGAAGCTCAACCACACCTTTCACACGAACCATTGGCACACGGATTCTTTCTTTTGCAACCTCAGCAAGAACGTTTGCAAGGTCTTCTGACACGCCTATTTTTGTCAGAATCCCTGTACCTTCTTTCAAAACTTTTTCGAAACCTTCATAAAGTCCATATTCCTTTTCGATTGGCGCGCCAACTTTTTCATAGATACTTTCCAGTGATTGCCCGGTTTTTTCGGCGACACTTTTAAGCAGGGCTTCTGCTTTTCTCTCTTTTTTCCATGACATAATTTTCTCGATTTTTTCTCTTTTTGTAACTCTTCTAAGAGATAAATCAATGTGCCCTTTCTCTATGTCCACCCGCAAAACTTTCAAAACAACTTTTTGTCCTTCTCTAACGAAGTCACGGATATTCCGAATCCAAGAAGAAGAAACTTCAGAAATGTGAAGTAATCCTTTCTTATCGTACTCATCAAGTTTTACATAAGCACCATAATCTGTTACGGCTTCTACCGTGGCTATCACTAAGTCGCCAATTTCAGGCCATTCTTGCTTTTTAAACGCCATTTTAACGCTCATCCTCTTTCGAAAACCGCGACTATTTCACCCTTGATTATTGCTTTCCCACCGGATGGTGAAGCCAGTTCGGTTCCACAAACGTTACAGTTGACCTTGTTTACGGCACGGTTGAAAACTAGTTGTTCATTCCCGCATTTTTGACATTTCACTCTTAGGAAACTGCTTCTCGGTCTTGGAATGAGTTTTTCCCATTCAGCCATTTCTTGTCACCTCGAAAATTACACGATTGCTAATTTTCTCAGCCTTATACCGTCTTTATGCCTCGTGTAACCGCAAACCTTGCATTTCAATTTCAGAGTTTGTTTCTTTGTCGTTTTAGAGAACTCTCTTTGGAGAGGATATTTTTGTCCACCATAGCCTTTCTTTTCGCGCTCGTGATGGCGTTCGCCTTTGGCTAAGGCTCTCCGCTTTCCCGCTTTGTAAAGGGATACTGCGTGAATTTGATGTTGTTTGCATCTGGGACAGTATGTTCTGATTTCTTTTGGAACATTCACTTTAACCACGACCAGCCTTCCATAAAGAAAACAAACACGTTCTTATACTTTTTCGCTATGTACTCGAAATAAATGTTTAACTAATCGGCGTGCGATAAGCATTAATCTGGGTAGATTATAGCAAAACTTTAAAGATGCATGTGGAAAGACTCATGCTAAGTCAAACTCTCAAGAAATGCAGCGTTACTATAGTAATGTTGTTACCTTTATTCTCAATCATCACTCCATTTGCAATATTATATTTCTATCAAGACACAGCATATCCACCATATCCATACTACTATAAAGTGTACACAAACACGTTCGAAGCAACATGGAAAGGCAGAACCTTCTACCTCTTCTTTCTTTGGCTGTTCGCCTTGGAAATGATACTCGGTTGGGAAGCACTCAAAACAGTTAAGCAGAAATTAAAATCCATAAAGACAGCCATGTTTGTCATAACTCTCTTGCTTCCCACCGTGTACATAATCGTTGCCAATTTCTACGGATTTAACAGAGCAATAGTTGATTGGACTTATGAAAGGGGAATGCGCCCTCCAGAACGCCCCCCTGACTGGATGCCACTTTCAACAGAATATCTAGTTCTTACTGTGCTTTTTGCATTAACAATTATTGTTGGATATGGAACCACTGGTCTAACGAACTACTCGATTTCGATAGTTTTTCTAGGGATTATTGGGTTGATATACACAATAGACAATTTATATCCAAAAGGTCAATTCACGCCGTTTCAAATTCTTGTTCCGACAACATCAATGCTTGCGGCGTATGTCCTAAATCTATTGGGATACCGAACCGCATTTTTAACACCGACCGAAGGAATGCCGCACCTCGAAGTTAGCAACTCAACGAGAAGTTGGAATGCAGTTATAGCATGGGCATGCTCGGGAATAGACAGCCTAATAATTTACTCAGTTACAATTCTCTTATTCCTAAAGAAGAGCGCCATTCCAACGAAACAACGGATAATCTATTTTATAATCGGTGCTGCTGTTACCTTCTTCATTAACATTCTTAGAATAGCAACCATTTTCATTATTGGAGTAAACGGCGGCGATTGGGAAGCTTTCCATAACTTTTATGGACAATTATACTCGATCACGTGGATTTTATTGTATCCATTGATAATAATTGGAACACGCGCTTTGTGGAGAAATATTAGAAGCTTGAAAGCACCCGCAAATAACGATGTTGGTTTCTCGCATCAAACAAAACTTTCAAACTAGAGCCCCTAACTGCCACATCTAGTTAACGTCAACTTTTTCGGCTAAACCCTGTTTAACCAGTATCTTAGCATTTTCCACAGGAATAGATGCAACATCCTCAATTTTAAATGGACCATAAAGTTTCATATCAGCGCCAATCACAGCGGGGACATCCTTAAGAAAACGCAAGACATCTCTCCTGTGTTCCTTTTTAATACTAACCTTTGGTGTATGCCCGTGAAGAATGTCTTCTGTAAACTTTCGAAAAGCCTCAGCGTGAGGCAGAGCTCCCTTAAGAAAACTTTCTTCCTCGGCAGTTAATAGATCGGAAGAAACTACGTTGCCTTTAGCAAGCATATTGACCAATTTTTTGTAGCGTGCGTGAACCACTTCACGGATCAGGCGCTTAACATTTTGCATTTCTTTAGCCAGAAGCCGCGCTCTTGCCGTTTTCTTGTCGAGCATTCGACTTTCTTCTCTAAGTTTTCGCATATAATCAGTAATTTTAAGGTAAAAGTCTGAGGGAAGTTTGCCCAGTTCACTGT
>JAIMAA010000001.1 GCA_023512225.1 Candidatus Bathyarchaeota archaeon | reverse complement strand
CGTCGAGTCTCGTTGGGTCGGAGTTGTTTATAAGAGAAAGAAACCCCGTTGAAGCTTTACGTTATGAATAAAAACTTAGCAAAATTTATATGGTTGAAGGACTTTTCTGCATGTAACTGGCCAATAACCAAAAACTCAAGTGACCATCACAAAGGCATGTGAGTTTTAGGGTGAAAGGCTGGTTCCGCGATAAGGACGAAAACGTAACATGCCAAGAAGGCTACCAGAAAAAACAAAAAATGCGCCAAGAAAACCGAGAAGATTTGGAAGTCAAAGAAGGTTCCGTCCAAGCAGACCGCTCTTTTCAATGGCGCCTGTCAAAGAAAACCAAGAAATAGAAGTCGTCATCGACGACATTGGAAGCAGAGGCGACGGAGTAGCCAGAATACAGAACTTCTTGATTTTTGTTCCAAACAGCAAAATAGGCGAACGCGTTAAAGTCATAATTCGCTCGGTACATGAAAAATTCGCAGTCGCGGAAAGAATAGCTTAGACGGAGGACGAAATTGAAAATAAAAGAATTGCGAAACGGCATGAAAAACGTCAGTGTAGAAGCCAAGGTAACAGAAAAATCAGACCCACGCGAAGTCCTATCAAGATTCAAAGACGAAACATACAAAGTCGCAACAGCAATAATCGCAGACGAAACAGGCACAATAAAACTGACACTATGGAACGAACAAATCAACCAAGTAAACGTCAACGACACAGTCAAAGTTGAAAACGGCTACATAACAAGCTTCAGAGGAGAAATCCAGCTGAACATAGGGAAATACGGAAAACTAACAGTTGAATAACCATGAATCAAATTCTTATTAACGCAATGAGAGGTGAAACTGAATGAGTGAAAGAAGAAGCTTCGGCCAGAGAAGAGGGGGATTCAGAGGAAGAAGCGGAGGAAGCAGATTCCCGCCGAAACCAGTAGAAATTGGAAAGGAATACGACGTTGACATACAGGAAACAAGCAGACGCGGCGAAGGAATAGCACGAATTCAAGGCTTAGTGACTTTCATACCCAACACCAAACCAGGCGACCATGTGAAGATAAAAATAACAAGGATAAGCAGAAGATTCGCAGAAGCCGAAGTCGTTGGCAAAGGAGAAGCAGAGGCCGAGAAAGAAGAAGAGTAGCCGAAAAAGCTGAAGTTAAAAGAAAGACGTTTCTTTTTGAAGCCTCTTCAAGTACATTTTTCTATTTGTGGCATTCATTTCTTTTTGAAGAAAAGCCAGTTTTTCTGGTCTTTAAACCTCACTAGCACATATACGCCTTTTAGTTTGTTGCCGTTGATTTCCACGATGAGTTTGTCTTCCTTGCGGTCTATCAGCTTGTAGGTGCCTCTGTCCCAGATTTCCACCGTGCCCGCGCCATACTCGCCTTCTGGAATTGTGCCTTCAAAATTTGCATATTCGACTGGATGGTCTTCCACTTGGACGGCTAGTCTCCGAACGCCAACCGTGAGAGGCGGCTCTTTTGGCACTGCCCAACTTTTCAGTACTCCATCCATTTCTAGGCGTAGGTCGTAATGCAAATGCGTTGCAGCATGCTTCTGAACAACGTAAATGTTTCCTTCACTCATTTTTACTTCACCTTTCGGTTCGCTTGTTCTATGGAAACTTCGTTTTCGCTGATATTCTTTTAGGCTCATTTCCTGCTCAATCTCTACCGAGCGATACGTTCACTAGTTAAATTTAGTTTTAAGAAGTTTTTAACTCTTCAAAGAACTGCTCTAATATTGCTGCAGATGAACCAGTTTCTTCGCTGATTTTCTGCTTTGCAGGCGGATTGCTAAGGTAGAAGGGGATTCTTTGAGCTAGGCGTTCTTGAAAGGTTGGCACAAGTTCGTTTTGGTAGAAGATGCCCAGTGGAATCTTGTCGCCCCATTCTTGAGCCTTTTCAAGGGCAACCATTTTCTTTTTGAAATCTTCATTAGACTCATGCACAACTGGGTCATAACCAATCTCGTCTAGCTTGTAAAGCCTTGAGTTTGGTTTTCCAGTTTTCGAGTTTATTCTGTCCATGCCAGCATACCAGTCTTTAGTGTTTATGTTGTTGTATGTGGGACACGGTTGCAGAATATCCACAAAGGCTAGCCCCTTGTGCTGAATCGCATGTTTTATTATGTCTTTCAAGTGTTTTGTGTCGTAAGCGTACGCTCTAGCAACGAAGGTGTAGCCAGTCATAACCGCCAAAGCAATTGGGTTTACGCCTTCGTTTATGTTTGGTTTGGAAAGAGACTTTGTTTTCAAGCCTAACCTTAATGTTGGAGAGGCTTGCCCTTTAGTTAATCCGTAAACGCCATTATCATGCATTAAGTAAGTCATGTCAACATTTCTCCTTCCAGCGTTCACAAAATGTCCAGCGCCTATGCCCAATCCATCGCCGTCTCCTCCCACTGCCATTACTTCCAATTCCGGATTCGCTAATTTGATTCCTTGAGCAAAAGGTAAGGTTCTGCCGTGAAGTGTGTGAACTCCGTAGGCTTTTATGAAATGTGGCGGTTTGCCCGAGCAGCCAATTCCAGAAACCAGCACAATACGATGTGGCTCTAGTCCAAGTTCGGCGAAAGCCATTTGCATGGCAGCGAGTATGCCAAAGTTTCCGCAGCCCGGACACCAGTCGACAAAGACGTCTGTTTTGAAATCTGACATTTTAAGAGCCATAGGTTAACACCTGCCTTTTCGGAGCTTGATTAAGCATGATACGCTTCAACGCCGTATACACTTCGGTGGTTGTCATTGGTCGTCCGTTATACTTTAAAATGTGAAAGCTCATTGAAATCCCTGTTTTTTCTGTTATTATTCCTCCAAGCTGTCCAGAATAATTCATCTCAACATCAATGACTTTCTCAGCGTTTTTTAATGTGCCGGCAATGTACTCTTTTGGAAGAGGATGCACCATACGAATTTGCAGGAAACCTAAGCTGAAGCCTTCTTTTGATAATGTGTCAAGCGCTTCGAGAATCGCGCCTTTCGGAGTGCCCCAACTGACAATCATGTTTTTCGCGTTTTTGTCTCCGAAAAACTTGGCTTTCTCTTCGGTAGGCACTTCCTTTTCGATTGTTTCGAGCTTTTTCATTCTTTTCTCCACCATCATTGTCCTATTAGCGGATTCCTCGCTTATGTGTCCAAACTCGTTATGTTCGTCGCCCGTGTACCAGTGTACACCGTTTTTTGTTCCCAGAAAAACTCTTGGAGAAACGCCGTTTTCTGTGAAACTAAACCGCTTGTACTCTGCTCCTTGAAGGCTTGTTTCATTGAGAATGGCGCCTCGCTCAATCTTAAATTGGTTAGAGTCAAAGATTGGATACGTTTGGGAGCTATTACCAAGCGCCTTATCAATCAAATGAATAACTGGCAACTGATACCTTTCAGCATAATTAAACGCGATTGCAGCATCATAAAAACATTCGCGAATGTCACCTGACGCAAGCACTATCCGCGGAAATTCACCGTGGCCAGCATGAATGGCAAAGCGCAAGTCATCTTGTCCATGCCGCGTTGGCAAACCCGTTGAAGGAGCACCTCGCTGATAATATGTGATGACCACGGGCACTTCGTTGTTTCCAGCCCAAGCTAAACCTTCAACCATGAGCGAAAAACCAGGACCAGACGTGGACGTCGCCGCTCTGGCGCCAGTTAAAGCTGCTCCAGAAGCCATGTTCACCGCTGCAATTTCGTCTTCAGTTTGAATAACAACTACTGCACCTTTCCCGCCATCAGTTTTTGTTTGAATGATTTCGTGAGCTTCTAAATATTCACTTTCGTCTGCGGCAGGGGTTATTGGATAATAAGTTTGGATTCTGCAACCGCCTAAGACTTTGCCAAGCGCAACAGCTTGGTTTCCAGAAAGGAAAATTCGTTTTTCTGTTGTCTCGGTCTTTTCGAGTTTATGTTCGAAACTGTTGCCAAAGGTTTGTTTGGCATAGTTGTAGGCTTTTCTGAAGGCTAGAATGTTCATGTTAACGATTTTGGGTTTTTCTGCAAAAATCGATGCGATTGCCTTCTCAACAAGAGCTGCGTCATAATCCAACAAGCCGAAGGAAATGCCAAGCGTCAAAACGTTTATCATCCGAGTAACCTTGCTCAACTGTTCTATACCCAATTCTGCTGCAACTTCTTTCAGCAAATCCATGTAAGGAATGCGAAAAACATGGACACCCGCTCTTTCTGCTTCGGAAAGTAGGTCGCTTAAACTGTCACTCCAGCCTTTTTTCTCCAGAAACTGCCTAAACTCCTTTTTAAACTCGTGAGGCAAAGTAGGTATGCTGAATATTTTGATGTTAACTTGGTCTTTGTCAACGATTATTCCGCCGCCAGACACCACTTCGTTTATGTGTCTGACAACGGTTTCTGCGTCAAATGCTGCAAGCAAGTCTACATCATTCACATTCGCCGAGACTTCACGGGTTGAAACTCTTAAATGAAAATAACTATGCAGACCCTTAATGTTTGAGTGATACTCTCTTCTTCCATAAACATACAAGCCGCCGTAACCGCACGCTCTTCCAAAAATGTTCGCAGCCGAATCCACGCCGCTTCCTTGCGGTCCACCTGCCATCCAGTTAAGCTCTTCTTTTACCATTTTACATTTCACCAACCTGAATTCGCTTAGACCAAAAAAGGGTTAGTTTTTTATCCGCCTGTTGCTTTGTCGACGCCTATGCTGCATTCGCAGTCGGCAGATTCGCCGCAGTAGGGACACACGCATTTGCATTCGTCAATGGTATTGCCACATCTTTCGCATATGGGTTCCATTTCTTCTGATTCCATTTACTGATTCCCATTTAGTATATCATTTTCTGTAAAATTAAAACTTGTGTAAAAACATGTAAGAAGCTAAAGAATGGATAAAAAAGGTGGGGTATTTCTGGTTTTACTTTAAGTCTTCAAACAGTGTCGTGAAGGTGTCGTGGTGTTCTTCTTCGTCTTTCAAAATGTTCATGAAAAGTATTTCGGTTGTTTGGTCTTTCTCTTTGCGGGCTTGCTCGATTATTTTCTTATAAAGCGCTATCGCGTTTTCTTCGTCCTTTATGTCGCGCTGTATCATCTGCTTAAGTGTTTTACCCACAACTATTTCAGTCGGCTTCGTTGTCGGTATTTCACCCAAATAGTACAATCTTTCAGCGATAGCTTCAGCATGCTTCATCTCGGTTATCGCTATCTTCTTCAACTCGTCCTGCACCGCGAAGCCTTTAACACCGCCCCATTGAACGTGCTGCCACATGTACTGAATCGCAACTTGCAGCTCTCTTGCTATACCGTCATTCAGCAATTTCAACAATTCTTTAGAAGCCAATTTTCTTTCACCTTATTTTGACGTATTGAATTACCGTTTTTGTTGTTCTTATTATATTAAATTTTCTTAAGTCACGTGAAAGAGGCTGGAAAATTAAACGTTTGCAAGAATAATAAAGGAAATTAGTGCACATGCAATTCAGAGATTGAAAAAACAACAACATCTGCTAATTGCTCAAGCTTTTCTTTAGGAGTAAACCCAGTCAAAACTCCTATACACGCCTTCAGCTTCGCGTTTCTACCCATCTGCATGTCCGACAAGGAATCTCCAACAATAACGGTGGCACTCGGCTTAGTCTCCGTCTTTTTTAAGATTTCAAGCACCATGTCCGGCGAAGGCTTCCCATTAACCACATCATCACTTCCAACCATTGCGTCAAAAAAATGGGCTATTTTCAAGGTTTTAAAAGATTCTACAGTTCGCCTATGAGTGTCTGTTGACGCAATTGCAAGTTTCAAGCCACCTTGCTTTAACCGCTTAAGAGTCTCCGCTACACCTTCTAAAAGAACTGACCCATAAGGGGACTGCATTGAATCGTCAGCCTCATCATAAACCCTCTGGGCTAACTGCTTAGCTTCACTCCACGAATAGCCATTCAAATAAAAAGCTGCAGCCACAATCAAAATCTCTTCACGTCTAGGCGCAGTTCCCAAAGGTCCACTGTGGTCTATTTTGCCATTTTTCAAGTCTACGCCGACAATTTTCTCCCACAACTCAGAAACATTCTTTCCTACAAATTTTTGGACGGCGTTTTTGCGTGCCTTAGCCAACTCAAGCAGCAACAAATGCTGATTAACAAGGGTGCCGTTTTTATCAAAAATCACCAATTCACATTCTATTGTTTGGTTTTTTGCAATTAACGTTACCATGTGATACTCTCCATACTTCTTTATTCCCTTCTGAAGTGAAGGTTATGGTAGAATCATCAAGAAAACTATTTATCCTTTAACCCGCCATGCGTGAAACATGTCTGGTGAAAATTCACTCGGGTTGGTAACTTATTGCGGCTTATACTGCGGGCTATGCGCTCAGCACACGCGCATACCACTTCAGGCAAATCAACTGCAACAAACTCTGCAAGAAGAAGGCTACGAAGATTTTTACCAATACTTTCCAGAAATGAAAAACTTCTTTCCACAATTCTCGCAATTTCTAGAGAAACTCGCAAAGTTCAATTGCACATGCAGATCGGGTAAAGGTGGACCTTCAAATTGCGAAATCCGCAAATGCGTCCAACAAAGGGGCATCAATGTTTGTCCACAATGCAGAGAGTACCCATGTGAACGCATTCAGAAGTTGGCAGAACATTACCCGACCCTCATTCAAGACGGAAAACGCTTGCAGAAAATAGGCATGCAGAAATGGATAGATGAACAAGAACAAAGAGTCAAACGCAGTATAAGCTATTCTGACTTGAAAACCAAATAATCTCTTTCAGAGTAGTGTACTCTAAATTCACAAGAAATTTTAATAACTCGCTTCATTGATGGTTCAACAGTTTAGGAGCGCGTGGTAATGACCAAGAAAGGTGTTGCCAAAACTGGTTTGCCGCCTTTGCATGCACTTATTTCTCTTGAAGGAAAAAGGGCGTTAATTACTGGTTCAGCCGCGGGCATTGGCAAAGCCATAGCTTACAGGTTTGCTGAGGCAGGCGCTAATTTAGAACTCGTCGATATTAGCGAAGACGGCTTAAACGCTGCGAAGGAAGAACTTAAACAGTTTAAGGTGGAAATAAACGTTCACAGAGTTGACCTTTCTAAAAAGGAAGAAATAGACGCTTTATGGAAGAAGTTGGAAGGTAAAGAGCCAGACATACTGGTCAACAACGCAGGAATATACCCTTCCAAGTCCTTTCTTGAAGTGGACGAAGCCTTTCTGCAGAAAGTGATGGACGTTAATTTGAACTCGGTTTTCTGGATGTGCCAGCACATGATAAGAAGCAGACTGAAAAAGGGCGGAGTAATTATAAACGTTGGCTCAATCGAAGCAGTAATGCCATTAAAAGAGGAACTTAGCCATTATAGCATTAGCAAGGCAGGCGTTATGGTGCTTACCAGAGCCTTAGCAAGCGAGTACGGCAAACACGGTTTCAGAATAAACGTGCTTGTGCCTGGTGGAGTTTGGACGCCAGGAACCAAAAGCCTCGCGAAAGAAGCGTTGCAGTTCAAGTTTAAGGTAGTGAAAACCGGCATAGAATATGGCATGAGAAATCCACTGGGCAGGCTTGGTAAGCCAGACGAGATTGCACGTATGGCTTTGGTTCTCGCAAGCGATTTATCAAGTTACGTACATGGCACACTAATAACCGTTGACGGAGGATTCCTATCCGCATAAATAGAAGCACCGTGTCTTCGGTTTGAATAGCGGAGACTCATTAGGATTTCATCGCACTCGGGATTTCTCTTTCTCAAGTGTTTTAGGGCCAGCTAAGTCTAATGATAGTGAAAATTTATTGAATACTGCATGGGAGAATCTATGTGCACTTTGATTTTTCAATCACTGTAGTTTCCATATTTTCTTGTTCTTGCGTCTATGATGAATGGGATTGAAGCGTTTCAGCAATGGATTGCGCCCACTTTTTCGTTTTCTCCAGTTCTCCCTCTTTCAGTTGCATTTGATTCATCTTGCCTTCAACGTAAGCAATCAACGGAGCTGTTACCAGTCTAAAGCCTAATTTTTTAAGTTTGTCTTCTATGCCCTTTACTGCACTCCCACTGAGTCTTGATTGAATTTGCGTGTCAAAAGCAGCTGCCAACTTACCAGAAAAATCTTCGTGAGGCAGGCTTTCAAGGAATTTTCTCATATCGTTCGAAGCTCTAAAGGCCATTGTAGGCGCGCCGGCAATCAAACAATCATAATTCTTTAAAATGGCTACGTTAGCATCCTTTACATAGAAAGAGTCAACTTCGATTCCCTTTTCCTTTAACACTCCGCCGATTGTTTCGGCAACCTTCTCCGTTAACCTCGTAGGAGAAACTGTATCGTAAACAATTAAAACTTTCATTCAAGTCAACCCCACTTCAACCTTAAAAGCGTATGCTACTTTTAAACATTCTCAAAAAGCGCCAGAAACACATAACTTATGCAAAGCGCAAGTGTATAATATCAAAAACACTGAGCGAAGAAGAGTCCCGAACAGCGTCCAAAGAAACAGAAGCCCTAGGCTTTGGTAGTGGTGGGGTCATATAGGTTAGAGCCAACGTTTGAACCCTCATAGAATAGATCACCCTAGTATCTCTTTTGCTTTAAGGAGGAATCTTTCAGCCGTTTCTATTACGTTGATTGCTCCTTCTTTAGAAAATGTAAGACCGTAATCAGCTGTTTGTCTAAGGTTCATTGCGTCTTCAAATCCTTGAATTAGGGAGGTTTCAAGTTCATCCCTGAAAAGTTCTTGAACTGCAACCAATAGCGCGTAATGGCTTTTTTCACGGAACCCTTTGCTGTAGACTAATGCTCTTGCGGAATGAAAGATTGAGTAGTAGCCTTGAATTATGGCCCATTTGAAATTTCCATCTTGTAAGGATTTCCTTGCGGTCTCGAGATCTGATTTAGCGCCTTCTATTTCTTTGAGAACAAGCTTTCTATCTGGCTTAATTCTGGTGAGTCTTCTTTCTTCGAGTAACCGTTTGAATTTGAAGCTTACTCGCGTTCCCATAGCGTTATACCTTTTGAAATTCTTTCATGCAAGGGTTTATCCTTTGTCTTCATTTTGGCAAGTTCATTTGGATTAATAATTATAGGCGCGATTCTTCTATCAATTTTTCGTTCATAAAGTCTCACTTCACGTTGAATAGTTTCAATGTTGGATGTTAGTATGAATAGATCTATGTCGCTATCTGTGACATCAGTTCCTTCAGCACAACTTCCAAACAAGACAATTCTGTCCGAGTTTTCTTTGATTTTCTCAATCAATTCGCTAAGAGCTAACACGTTGAACAAGACTTTGAACTGCCTTGCAACAGGATTTTTCAAGTTGGCTCTGTAAAGGTTTGTTTTTCCCCGCTTTGTCATATCAACAAGACCTATTTTGTGAAATTTTCGCAAAAATTGATTAACTGCACCCACACTTACGCTCGTTCGACGGGCTACCTCTCTTCCATGGAATTGTTCCATCGGATTGCATAAAAGATAATAGAGAATCTCAAGGCTTCTTCTAGTTATAAAATTCATTTTTTTGAACATATGTTCATTAGAATGAACAAAACCCCTTAAATATCTTTCGGATAACTTTGAAAAAATTGGAAACTAAAGCAAAATAGGCTAATATATGAAAAGTCGGAAAACAATTTCTTGTCGATTTTTGGCAAAGCGCTTGCTCTAAAGTTGCTCAAAAATGTGGGGTCATATAGGTTAGAGCCCACGTTTGAACCCTCACTCATAAATCAAATACTTGAATCTTTAATCTCAAGCTGCTGAAGCTACTTGCGCCACCACTTTTCCTCAGAAATAAGCGGTTGACCTATGATTTTTAGGAAGTCTCTGGACATCCTTCCCTCCTTTACTAGCTGGTAACCGGCTTGCCTTGCTGCTTCAAAGATCGTCTCAGCCTTTTCTTTGTTCTCAGCCATAAATTGCGCGTGAGGTCGGAGTAAAGCGCCTGCAAACTCGACGTTACAGTCCTTCGCCAGTTCTTTTACGATTCTAAGCACAGTTCCGAAGTTGCCCATTTCCCACCAACCACTTGAGGACACCAATACAAACTTTCTGATCTTGACGTCAGCACGGAACCTAGCACGAGTGCGACCATTTCGCCGTTTCAGAACTGGGTCCATAAGAGGGACTATCCTGTTGATCAGGTTCTGCATCTCGCCTGGCAACGGAACATAGACGGGTGTCGCCAACACGAGGATATCCGCTTCACACAACTTGGGATAGAGTAACTGCATGCTGTCTTGTATGTAGCATTCGCCCGGCTTCTTGTTCCAGCAGTAAAATTCTCCATCGCAAGGTTTGACGTTTAGACGTCTAGCATAGAACAGTTCAACCACTGCTCCAGCGTTCTGCATGCCGTCGAGAAAAGGTGTGAGAATTTTTGCAGTATTACCCTTCTCCATTTTGGGGCTACCATTTACGGCCACAACTTTGGTCAAGGTAACTTCCTCTGTTTTCAAAACGTATATTTGGCTATATATCGATTCATATTTCATTTATGCCCTGTGAAGTGTTTTCTTATGCTTCGTTTTCTGAAACGTAATATCAGCCATGTTGTAGGAAACCATATGTCCGAACTCGTCTTACATAATGAACATTTTTTTGATTATTTTGCCAAAACACGGCTGAAATGAGCTTAGTGGGGTAGCTGGGATTTGAACCCAGGACCGCCAGCGCCCCAGGCTGGTATCCTAGTCCAAGCTAGACGACTACCCCGTTGGGCTTGTGAATGGTAAAATTGTTAAGGGATTATTAAAGCTTAAAAGTTTGTTAATCTATCTTTTGGGTCGTGGTTTGGGCGATGGCGCAGAAAGATGGGTTCATGGGTGGTTTTTTGGTTTTGGGTTTTGTCGTTTTTATTGCTGGTTTTTTGGTTGGAATGTTGGCTATTATGGTTATGCCTGTGAGTGCGGATACAACTTTGCTGGGACTATTGTTTTTTGTTCTTGGGTTTGTTGTTGGGATTTTGGCAGTTGGTCTGATATGGCTCGTGTTTAAACGTAGAAAATCCGCAACGAAGGCTTAGCTTGATTGTTTCTTGTTTTCTTTGGTTTCTTTGATGGGTTTTGTGGAAATTTCACGGATTAATGGCTCTTTTCTGCCGCCTTCTATCTCAATTTCAGCGTTTGGGTATTTCTGTTGAAGTTGTCTTCGGAGCGCGTCGGCGTCTGCGTCTTTTCCAATTTTGGCGTGGACTTTTGTTCCTTCGGGCGTTTGCGTGACGCTTATGGAGTAGCCGCTTTCTGGAAATTCATTGAAGAAGCTTTCTGTTTCTTCAAAGATTGAGTCTCCGAATAGTTCGTCTATTATGCTTCTTTTGCGTCTCATGCGGGAAGACATGCGGGCGCTTCCCTCCAAAATGAAAAACTAAAGTTCGGGTTTAAAAATTTTAATTAGTAAGTTCTTGTAGCAGTGTAGTTGTTTAGGTGAGATGAATGAAGGGTAAGGTTGTTGTGTTGATGGGTTCGGAGCGTGATGTGGAGTTCTGTCGTGAAATAGCCAAGACTTTGAAGGCGTTAGGCGTTGAGTATGAGTTTCGTGTGGCGTCTGCGCATAAAACGCCCTTGAAGGTTTTGGAGATTTTGAAGGAGTACGAGAAGGAACGGGTTGTTTACGTTACGGTTGCGGGACGCTCTAACGCGCTTAGCGCTTTTGTTGACGCGAACACTGCTAAGCCAGTCATTGCTTGTCCGCCTTACAGCGACAAATTTGCTGGTGTAGACATTTATTCTTCGCTTAGGGTTCCGAGTGGTGTGGGTTCGGTTGTGACTGTTGAGCCTGAAGGCGCTGCGATTGCGGCTGCGAAGATTTTTGCGTTGGAAGATAAGGAATTGGCGAAGCAGGTTAGTGAGTATCAATCTGCGAAGAAGGGTGAGATTGAGAAAGCGGATAAGTCTGTTAAGAAATTAAAGTAGTGTGCCAAAGCCTATGGGCAGCGTTAAGGATTTAGAAGTTGTGAAGAAGCCAACGAAAGACGCTATGGGTGTTGGGCGTTTTCATTTTTCTGACCGTTACTCAGTTTTTGACTGGGGAGAAATGCCAGACCTTATTGACGGCAAAGGTGCAGCTTTATGCATGATGGGTGCGTATTGTTTTGAAAAGCTTGAAGAAAAAGGCATCAGAACGCATTATCGCGGATTGGTCGATGAGAGCGGTAGAGTTGCGCGTTTTGACGAGTTGAAAAAGCCTTCCAGCATTATGGAGATTAGTTTAGTAAATGTTTACAAGCCTAAGGCTTATGTTGAAAACGGCAAACTCAGATATGACTACAGCATTTACACACCGGCTCTACGTAACTTTTTGATTCCGCTTGAAATAATTTACCGTAACGGCTTGCCAGAAGGCTCATCAGTTTTTAAACGTCTTGAGCAAGGCTTGGTTACGCTTGAAGAGTTAGGTCTAAACCATTATCCGCGGGCTGGCGAGAAGCTTGCGAAGCCTATTTTTGACGTGAGTACGAAATTGGAGGAAGGCGACCGTTACGTTAGTTGGGCTGAGGCGCAGCGTATTGCGGGTTTGACAGATAGGGAAATGGGCGAAGTTAAGGATTTGTTGTTGCGTGTGGATGAGACGATTACGGAGATAGCCGCGCGAGCGGGTTTGGTTAATGAGGATGGGAAGATTGAGTTGGCTTTTGACCCGCAGCGTAGGCTTATGGTTGTTGATGTCGTGGGAACGCTGGATGAGTGCAGATTCACATTCAATGGGTTGCATGTTAGCAAGGAAATAGCGAGGATATACTATAGACGGACGGAATGGGCGAGGGAAGTGGAAGAAGCAAAGAAAAAAGCAACGGAAGAAGGTATAGAAGATTGGAAGAAGCTGGTTATGGCTAAACCGCCAAAATTGGATTCATCGTTGAAAAGCATAATAAATCAAATGTATATGGCGGCTGCAAATGAAGTTACAAAAAAGAGAATTTTCGCTGTTCCAAAACTCGCTGACGTCGTCAAAGAGTATGAAAAATGCCAATCGCTAAAAGGGTATTAAGAGGATATAATTAACGTGACCGCCGAATACGAGTTTCCAGAAAAAGCTCTCTATAAGTGAATCACCCGAATTGTGCTCGTAGTAGTATTTGACGTTTGGACTAATTGATTTTCGTAATGGACGCATTCTTCGGTTTCCTTAGCATGAAATAATCTACAATTCAACCTATTTATAAGGGGGGTCTATCGTCTTCCGAGCAGATAGCTCTAAAACTATGCAAAAAATGATGGATATGTTATGGCATTGTTTATGTTACTAGTTCGTGCAGTTGCTTCGTCTTCAACGCTCGTCTAATCTCCATCGCTATGCGGTCTCCCGTGCTCATCCGCCTCTTGTACTTCGCATTCGCGTACTGCGAGCCCAAACCCATGTGAACGTTTGTTCCACCACCATGCCGTAAGGCTACGTCCTGCGTCACTGGAATATGCATGTACGGGTCTGCTTCGCCATGAATGTCATACAAGCCATAATCCGTAGCCTTCTTCGCTTCCGCGCCAACAGTAACATCCAACTTCACATTCGGCTTAAGCTCATACTTGCTAACACGGTCCCAAGTAATCAAAGTCTGCAAACACCAAGCACCAATAATTCCCGGATAAGCGTGCTCTCTACAAGCAAGCAAAAACCGGTCCGCATACCGATGCAAATCCTTAAGCAACGACTCCCTAAGGCTGAGAATCGCATGCGCAGTAACCTCAAAAGAAGGAACACGCTTAATCTTCTCTTGCACGTCACTAGGCAAACGCTTCAAACCGTCAAGAATAGTCTCACGCCGCTCGTCAATAGACAAAAACTGATTCGCAAGGCATATTCGCGCTTCCTCAACGCTAACATTGTAAAGCCGCGAAAACCACTCTTCGGTGTCGCCCCATTCACCCTTCGCATCCAAAGGCGAAAAGAAAAAGTTAAAATTCGCATGCGGACCAAGCACAATCTGCTCCACACGACCATTCTCTAAGGCTTCCCTATTCAAGTTTCCAGCAGCAACTTCTCTGGCGACTTTCTCTTCCAAATCATGCGAATCCGCAGCAAAAATGAACTCTCGCTCGAAAGCCCTATGCGCATGCTCAGCCTTCAAAATCATCGGCTCGTCCACTGGCTCTTTAAACCGTATTCCGCCTTCATAAACCTCATACTTGTAGGATTTCGGATAGGGAATGCCCGCTTGCTCCGCAAACCAATAGTAATCCTTCTCAATCTCGCCTCTGTTCTCAATCTTCAGCAACTGTCTAGAACCAAGAATCGGCACAGCATAATCATTCTCAATAACGCTACAGTATTCGTCACCGCCAACGTAAACCGCAAACGCCCGATTCGTAATCTGCAAACACTCCAAATCAACAAGTATATCCGTATACTTCACAATGTCCGAATACTTGTCAAGAACCACGATAACGCTTCGCCAGTCACCAGTCTTTTTAATATCCTTAGGGTCATTAACAACACGCACGTCACGCTTCACCAGAACAGGCAAATCCTCAACAGGCTCATCAGGCTTGCCAACCATAGGATTCTGCAGATAAATCCTTGCTCTGCCAGGCGTCGTGTAAATAATACTTCTTATTCCATAGTTGCGCTGTCCCTGCCAAGCATCCAAAGCCGAATGCGAACCCAAATTCAAACCAATAGGCTCTTGATACCGTTTGACTATTTCCTGCATCTCTTCTCTACTAATAACCATACTTGCTTCACCATTTTTCTGATTAGGAATCTAAAATTCAACGCTTTAAACCTTTTTTACACTTAACCGTTAAAACAATGTTTGACTAGACTTACTTCTCACGGCTGAAAAGAGAAATGACTCAGACTTACGGCTAGTTATTTTTTGTTCTGCTATTTTATGAGAAAAAGGGAACTGAAAAGTAGTTTCAAGCGAGATAGACTTAACCCTTCTCAATCATTAAATCTTAAGCCAGAATGAAAGAAAGAAGACAAAGAAAAGCAGAATACAAAACAAGAAACAACAAATCCATCATCACCGTTGCTCTGTCTCCAGTTTTTTATTTGCATCTACTTGTAACAGATATTTCGTGATTTCTATGCTGAATAGTGTTAGGAGACATAGAGCAGATACAAGCCCTACTTCGATTAGACCGATTCCTTCAACCATTCCCAGCGCTTGACGTGCAATAGGAATGTTAACTAAAACTATTATGAGCGCAACTTCCCATAACACAGTCAATATGAGGAATTTGTGAGGCCGCACCTTGAGAAGCGTGTACCTGAGTGAACGGCAGCTCAGCGCTACAATCAATTCAAAGAAAACCAAGACTAAGAACAATCTGGTCTGAGCAACTTGTTCGCCAAATGGAAAAGAGTATAGGAAAAGCAATAACAAAAGAGGAACTTCTATTGACACTGCACGAAAGAGGAAAGACTTCACTTCTTTTGTAAATACTGTTTCTTTAGGGTTTCGAGGGGGTCTCTTCATGATATCTGGGTCCGGGGGACTTACGCCTAAAGCTATGGCTGGAAGGCCATCAGTTGCCAAATTAATGTACAGGATTTGTACAGGAAGAAGAGGCAAAGGATAGCCAGCAAGAACTGCAATTGAAAGCACCAATATCTCTACTAGGTTAGCTTGAAGAAGATACGTGAGATATTTTTTTATGTTATCGTAAATCCATCTTCCCAGCTCAATTGCACTCACTATTGATGCAAAATTATCGTCCGCAAGTACTAAATCCGATGCCTCTTTGGTCACCTCTGTTCCAGTTATGCCCATTGCCACTCCGATGTCTGCGTGTTTAAGCGCTGGAGCATCGTTAACTCCGTCGCCAGTCATGGCAACTATTTGTCCTTTCCTTTTCCACGCTTGAACAATCCTCAGCTTATGCGCAGGGGAAACTCGCGCATACACTGTCACTTTTTCGACAATATCTTCAAACTCTTCGTCAACCATTTTTTCTAAGTCTTCACCGGTAAGTACCATATCTCCCTCTTGATAGATACCAACTTCCTTAGCAATAGCCACTGCTGTAAGCTTATGATCACCTGTTATCATGATTGGTCTTATCTTGACTTGTTTACAAATCTCTACAGCCCTTATCGCTTCTTCCCTCGGTGGATCCATCATTCCTATCAAGCCTAGAAAAATTAGGTCCTTCTCCAAATTATCCTCATCAAAATTCGTGGTGCTAGAAGGTATTTTCTTATAAGCTACGCCTAGAACTCTAAGAGCCTCTCCAGCCATCTTTTCGCTTGTCATTAAAATTTCATTTCTCTTTTCCTCAGTTAACTTCTCTACTTTTCCTAACTCTTGTAAATAAGCACAGTGTCCCAACACTATCTCAGGTGCACCTTTCATAAAACAATGCACTCCGCCATGAGGCGTCAAATGAACAGTGGTCATCCGTTTTCTTTCAGAACTGAATGGCAACTCGCCTATGCGGGGGTATTGCTTTTTTATCTCGCCCCATTGGAAACCAGCTTTGGTTGCGGCTACAAGAAGAGCCCCTTCGGTTGGGTCGCCTTTAATATGCCACTTGTCGCCTTCAATAACTAGTTCGGCATCATTACACAAAATTGAACCGCTCATGATGAGAGAGAACGGTTCGCTCTGAAGGATGCTGCCATCTCCTTCACTATGGAATTCGCCTTTTGGTTCGTAACCAGTTCCCGTGACACTTACCGTCTCGTTACCTACGTAGATCTTACGCACCGTCATCTCACCCTTTGTTAAAGTGCCAGTCTTGTCTGAACAGATCACAGTGACAGCGCCAAGCGTCTCCACAGCGGGCATTTTTCTTACAAGAGCGTTCTTTTTAGCCATTTTATACATTCCAATCGCGAGGCTTCCAGTAACAACCGCTGGTAAAGCCTCTGGAACTGCGGCTACAGCCAAGGCAATACTAAATAAAATTACTTGTATTAGAGGCATACCCCTAAGGATTCCAAGAATCATTACGAAAAAACTAATAGATAAAGCAGCTATGCCCAGCCACTTACCTAACTCTTTGGTTCTTTTTTCTAACGGAGTTTCCTCCTTAACGACAATGGCTACTTGTTTTGCAATCTTCCCGAATTCGGTGTTCATACCCGTAGCCACGACAAGCGCCTTTCCTTTTCCACTAGTTACCTCAGTACCTGAAAACACCATGTTTCTCCTATCAGGAATCAAAGTGTCCAAAGAAAGCCTCACCGTCTCCTTGGATACGGGCATGGATTCTCCAGTCAAAGACGCCTCGTTGGTCTGGAGATTTATTTCCTCAATTAATCGGGCATCAGCAGGTATTTTGTCTCCTTCTTTCAAGACAAGAATGTCGCCAAGCACAATTTCTCTCGCAGGTATGGTTACCTCTTTTCCATCCCTAATCACTAAAGTGGTCGGGCTGAGCATTCTTTTTAATGCTTCTAGGGCTTTTTCAGCACGATATTCTTGGATAAAACCGAGCACGGCTGAAACGAGCACTATGGCAAAAATGACTAAGGCGTCAACACTGTGTCCAGTGACTAAAGAAATTATGGTGGCGCCAATAAGTATTAGTATGAGGATACTCTTAAACTGCCTGAAGAAAATCGTTAAAGGTGAAATCTTTCCCACGGCAGCTAGTTCGTTAAATCCGTATCGTTTTAACCTGTTTGAAGCTTCTTCTTGAGTTAAACCTTGAGAACTGGTTTTTAATCTAGCTAAGCTTTCAGTGATTTCAAGAGCATGCCATTTCTCTTCAGCGTCCACGTAGGAAATCCCTCTGAAACATCTTGTGAAAACTCTGCGAATGAAAGTTTACAAGTTTAGTTAAGAATTTAAACAATCAATGTTTTAAGTCTTTTCCACATTTACCCGTTAAATCATTGATAAGACAAATACTTCTAGACTTTTCTTCTATTTTGTTCTTACATACACAGTTATAAGAAAAAGATTTGGTTTTCAATATTGAAGGAGAGAAAGGAGAGATGGCAGAGGCTTGCGGATGGATATTTGTAGACCATATTCCCTTGCTTTACGATAAAAGAAGAGTTGCAAGACAGTATCAAGTGGAAATGTGGCTTGACCTAACACAGCTTGTCAAAGAATTGGGCATCGAAAAACTAAACGAAAACAACCATAACTCACATTCAAAAACGGATTATGTTGTGTAGAAGACCGCACGCTTCCAAAACCTCTTCAAAATTCTCGCGTGTCCTATGACGCTTATAACATCTTAGAGCGTCAACAACAGCCTTCTCATCCTCCAAACCAAGTTTCTTAGCAACTCTTCCAGCAACTTCACCACTAAGAAAAAGAAACTGACAAACTGAAGTTACATTCGACGGTCTCCGATTTACGCTAGCAGTTTCAAAATCAACAATGAATGGCACATCATTCTTTCCAACAATCACGTGTTTAGGCGCATGGCTTAACTCTCCATGGTCCAAACCAGCCGCATCCAAACGCCAACACTGCTCCAAAACATCACGCAAAACAGTCCTTACATCTGCTTTGCTCCTGCGCGTTCTTAACCATTCCGGAAGCAATTCGCCATCAACAAACTGCATAACAAGAAAATTAGCGCTAACACCCAAAAGTTTCGGTCCAACACTCACAGAATTCGCTTTTCTAAGCATTTCTGCTTCACGCTGCATCCCCTTGCGGTCAGCGTCTACCCTTCGAATTTTCAGAGCCACTTTCTCTCCGTTCACATAGGCTATTGTAACAATGCCCACACAACCTTTACCCAGAACATGAATACCAAACGCTTCCTTTTCCCCGCAAAACTCCACAGCGGTCACACCCAGCCTCCGCAATTCCACTAAACGCTTCCTAACCTCCGCTTTGCATGGTCGCGGATAGCATAATATGGACGCGTAAGGCTCTTCGCTCAACTTTTCAACAGTCACTTTCAACATTAATCCTCTGACAGCCACACTCTACATCTGCTGAAATAAACATAAAAGCATCGCAAAGTTAATAGAAAAAAGGAACAAAAATGCCAAGGTTCAAACAAACCGCTGAAATACTTAAAATAATGAGTAAAAAAGAAAACATACGTAACATAGGCATAATCGCCCACATAGACCACGGAAAAACAACAATGACCGACTCGCTACTGGCTGGAGCTGGACTGCTATCGCCAAGCGTAGCAGGCGAAGCCAAAGTTCTTGACTACCTAGAAGAAGAACAAAAACGCGGAATCACAATCAAAACCGCAAACATATCACTCCTACACGAAACAAAAGAAAACGCACACGTCATCAACCTAATCGACACACCCGGACACGTGGACTTCACAGGCAAAGTAACCCGTGCTTTACGCGCCATAGACAGCGCAATAGTCGTCGTAGACGCAGTAGAAGAAATCATGGCTCAAACCGAAACAGTCACCCGCCAAGCACTCGAAGAAAGAGTCAAACCAGTCCTTTTCATAAACAAGGTTGACCGACTAATCAAAGAGTTAAAACTCACTCCAAAAAAAATCCAGGAAAAATTCACGCGTATAATCAGCAACTTCAACAATCTAATAGAAATCTACGCAGAACCAGAGTTCAAGAAAAAGTGGAAGGTTGACCCTGCAAAAGAAACTGTGGCTTTGGGTTCTGCTCTTCACAAGTGGGGATTCACCCTAAACGTAGCCCAACAAAAAGGAGTAAAATTCACAGACATAGTAAACGCATACGCCAATGATGACTATCCAACACTTTCACGGTTGCTACCACTTCACCATACAATACTTCACATGATAGTCGAAAAAACGCCAAACCCAACAGACGCCCAAAAATACCGACTGCCAAAAATCTGGAAAGGCAAAATAGACTCAGAAATAGGACAAGCAATGCTAGAATGCGACGACAAAGGACCCATAGTAATGTGTATAACAAACGCTCAAATAGACCCAAAAACAGGACTCGTCGCAAGTGGCAGAGTCTTCTCTGGCTCAGTTAAAGAAGGAGACCACGTTTATCTTGTCGGCGCAAAAAAGGCATATCACATCCAGCAAGTATCCATGTATATGGGTGCCTTCAGAGAAACTGTTGACCAAATCACTGCTGGCAACATAGCTGCTTTGTCAAATCTTGAATTGGCAAGAGCTGGTGAAACACTCGTAGACACCGCATACAAGGATGTCATGGTTCCTTTTGAACATGTAAAATACGTTTCAGAACCCGTCATGACCATAGCCATAGAGCCCAAAAACCCCAAAGAGTTGCCACGCCTAGTGGAAGCAATGAACCGCCTTGTTATAGAAGACCCAAACCTTGTCACCATAATGGACAAGGAAACAGGACAGTGCCTACTAAGCGGAATAGGAGAACTCCATTTGGAAATCGCCTTGAAGTTCTTAAAACAATACAGTGGAAATATTGAACTAACAGCTTCAAGTCCGATAGTGACCTATAGAGAAAGCATCTTGAAAACAAGCAAAATAGTTATGGCAAAAACGTCTAACATGCGCAATAAACTATTCGTCAGAGTAGCGCCTCTCGAAACCGAACTTGTGGAATTAATGGAGAAAGGCGAACTTACAGATGGAATGGAGCAAAAGCAAATAAGTGATGTTGTCCAAAAAAAGTTAAAGTATTCTAAAGAAGAAACCGCTAAAATTTTGGCTTTAAACAAACACGGAAACATTCTCATAGATTTAACTGGAAACATTCAGAACATGCAAGAAATAAAGGAAAACGTCATCGCTGGATTTCACTGGGCGTGCGACACCGGACCCTTATGCGAAGAACCGCTAAGAAATGTTAAAGTTACCCTGATAGAAGCCCAAATTCACGATGACCCGACGCAACGTGAACCTACGCAGATAATGCGAGCAATGAGCAGAGCAATTTTAGGTGCGGTTCTAACAGCTAAACCAGTGCTTCTTGAACCAATTTATAAAATTGAAGTGTCTGCCCCCATCGAGTGGTTTGGCGCTTGCACGAGCATTATAACACGAAAAAGAGGAAAAATATTAGCTTCCGAACACAAAGGCGTTTTAACAATCATTACTAGTTACATTCCAGTAGCCGAAACGCTCGGCTTGTCTGCAGAAATGCGCACGGCAACTTCTGGACGTGCCTTCTGGCAGTGTGCCTTCTCCCATTGGAAACGAGTTCCAGAGAACATGGCAACGCAGATAATAATGCAGATTCGGGAAAGAAGAGGGTTGCCGCCAGAAATTCCCAAACCAGAAAAATTCGTAGAGAAGGAATAAGTGAGAATTGCATGAAACTACTGTTAAGTCACTCATGCCCGTTCAATCTTGACATTACGCTTTGTTGTGGTCAAGTTTTCAGATGGAATAAGATAGGCGGATGGTGGTTTGGTGTTACCGGAGAAAAAGTCTTTAAAATACGTCAGATTGGCGAAGAACTGGAATTTGTGAATGTAGATGAAGATTTTGTAAAAAATTATTTTGGGTTGAATGACGACTTGCCAAAAATCCTTTCACAGATTAGCAAAGATAAACATGCTAAGACTGCGGCTGAGAAGTTTAAAGGTTTGCGTATTCTCCGTCAAGACCCATGGGAATGCCTAATCTCATACATTTGTGCGACATACAAAAATATTCCAGCCATAGAGAAAATGCTTTTCAACCTTTCAAGAAAATTCGGAGAAAAAGTAGCCTTTGAAGGACTCGAATTTTATACTTTTCCGACCCCAGCAAGCCTTGCAAAAGCGAACAAGAGAGAATTGCAAGAATGCGGTTTAGGTTACAGAGCAGAGTATGTTTTAGAAACTGCAAAAAGAGTGCACAATGATGATTTCCATCTTGAAAATTTGAAAAAGTTAAGCTATGAGAAGGCAAGGAGCGAATTACTTAAGCTTCCGGGAGTCGGTTTGAAAGTTGCTGATTGTGTTTCGCTTTTTTCTCTTGGGAAATTGGAAGCTTTTCCGGTTGATGTGTGGATAAAGCGTATAATCGTGAAGTATTATGCGAGCCATTTTGAAAGCGAATTTGTCAAGAAAATTTCATTGCACAAATCACCCGGAAAATCGGAATATGAGAAGTTGAGCTTGTTTGGGCGAAGGTATTTTGGCGAATACGCTGGCTACGCTCAGGAATACTTGTATCATTACGAAAGGATGCAACGTTAGATTAAGTTGTTTTCTTTCAGTGTTTCGGCTGCTTGATTTCCACTTGTTGTTGTGAGAGATATTGCTTCAGAAACAAGCTTCGCCGTGTTAGCGTAATTGTGCTGTTTCGTTTGTTCAATAGCTTCTTCGAGTTTCGCACTCACGTCTCGAAAACCTTGAACGCCTGAAGCGTTTGCAGCAATGTTAACTTCTTGAATTAGAGCGTTAAAGTAAGCAATCAAAAGCTTTTCTGCGCCAGCAATTTCTTCATCTTTCAAACTTTCTAGAATGTTTAGAAGACTGGAAGCAATGATTAAGTTTGATTTGATTTTTTCTGCATAATGAAAAACAATTATGGCATTTTTGAGTTCTAACAAAGTTTTTCTCTCAAAGGTGATATGGCTATCATCAAGAATAAGCTTTACGTGCGAAACCTACTCTTTAGACACACGTGCCTTCCATTTTTCCAGTCTTCTACTAACTTCCTCCTCAAGCTTTTCCTTTGAAATGAACCGCCCTCGCACAATCACTTCTTCATCAATAGCAATGCTCGGAGTGCTCATAATATCATAAGCCAACCCTTCCTTCGCACCTTCCTCAGTCGCCATATTAACCTCTTTAAAAGCTATCCCAAACTTCTGCGCAACTTCAAGAGCAAAAGTCTTAGCCAACGGACAAGTTGGACAGGTAGGCAACGTGAAAACCTTCAACTCCAAGCGGTTTCTCCCCAAACTCTAATTTTAACAGCAAATAACCCTTTTAAATCTTTCACGAACACTATAAGCAGAAAACGTTTAAATTAACTCCGAAATAGCATATTAAATGCGAAAGAGCAACACGGGCCCGTAGCTCAGCTAGGTTAGAGCGACAGGCTCATAGACGCCAATGCGCTGAGAAACCTGTTGGTCAGGCGTTCAAATCGCCTCGGGCCCACTATTTATGAAAAAAGAGGGGGGGAGAGATTACTTTTAGTTGATGAAGCGTTTTCTTTGTCTTTCAAATATTGCAGTACCTTCAGCCTTTGTAATTTCCATTTGAGCTAAGTAAATGCCATTAAACTTGCAATAATCGAAGTGTTTTGATGATGAGTTTGCTTCGCAATTTTTATGAGTGCTTGATGAAATTATGTAATTTTTGCCCATTTCTAACATTTGGTGCAGTTTTCCTTTAAATGTGCTAATTTTTCCTAAATCTAATCGTTTCATTTTGTTTCCCATGATAGATACGACTGGAATGACGGGCATAAGCCTTCTACCGTCACATGACTACCAGAAAATACAGCAATAGCAAAGGGAACTAGAAGAGTGAAAGAGAAAACGAGAAGCGTTTTGTCTACGCTACAATTTTCAAGCTTTTTCTCTTCTCTTCAGGCGCTTGCTTGTAAAGCATAATATAGGGAATTAAAGATGCGATAAGCTTGTTTTCTGCCTTTTTCAAATGTTCCTGAAACGTTGTTCGCGGAACTTTCTTTTTAACAGCTATTGTGGAAACATCAGCTTTTCTCGGCAATTTGTAATAACCATAATTGTACGCCGCAAGCAACGCGTTCATTTGTTTCTCTGTTAAATCAGAAAACAAAGAATCAGCCGTAAGCGCCAAAGAACTTGCAATAAACCCATCGAAAGGAACTTTACGCAAGACATCGAAAACGAAGCCTTTTTCTTCGATGCTTCTGAAAAATTTTTCTAAATCTTTATGTCTGAAGGCTATTACGCGATAGTATTCCCAGCCTCCTTCGTAAACAATTGGAGACACATGCAAAAGCGCGCATTCATCAATGAACTTACTTACAGGGGTCTCAATCGTATAGCAAGCGCATGTTTTCATGACTATGTGCACTTTATGCTGATCGGATGACTCCTCAACTATTTTGCTGATTTTAGAGAGTTCTTGCACTACGACAGAATATTCTTCAGGCTTTTCTGCAATCATTTCTATTACGTCGTATTCGTTATTGCACCAAAAGAACATTTTCATCGATGGAAATTTCTTGGAAATGTTGCAGAATGGGCAGTCATGAGTTATTTTAAATACGACTTCAAACAGTGGCATGATTAAAAAAAGGTTTTCCATCTATTTATTGGTTGAGCCGTCACTTGACGGGGAAACTTCAAAGTTTATTTTGCAAGTTTTGTAACGAGATTCGCAATTCGCCTTCCAACTTCCCTACAAGATTCAATGTCTCTTTCGCGTGGAGAACCCACAGCCGCAGCCCCATAGTGCTTGTCGTTTGCGCGACCTTGAACAATCATGCCGTGCACGAGCATAGCTTGCAATATGGACAGCATGGTGGTTTCTGCCCCTGTTGCTGTTCCACCTGAGCTTGTGAAGGCTGCGCCAACCTTTCCTTCAAGTTTTCCATGAACTTTAACAGACTCGTCAAAGAGAGCTTTAAGCTTGGCAGACATTAATCCATAATATGTTGGTGACCCCATAACTATTCCGTCAGCACTGAGCAAATCTTCAACTGTTGTTTTGTCAACTTTCTTCACGTCCACAGTTACTCCTTTAATTTCTCTTGCACCTTTAGCAACAGCTAACGCCATTTTCTCTGTGTTACCAGTTTTGGAATCATAAACAACCAAAATCTTTGCCATTTCAAACACTCTCTTAGATATCCAATTGGAATACTCGTGTATTTTAAACCTTTACGATACATCAGTGTACGTTATATTGGCACTAGAAGATTGTTCCACAAGCTATAAGTGTCTAAAAATGTATTAAATTGTTCGTGAGGAGAACGGTAGACAACTCATAAGGGGAGAAAGGAGAGGGGAAAAATTATTTTTCTACCATTCTCCTCACACAATCTTCAATATGCATGCATAGGTTGCTTTTAAATTTTTCTTTGCATCTCGAATTTAACCTAGAAAAATAGCTGTTTTCTCGGTTTTTAGCCTAGTATTTGCTTGATTTCTTCGGAGAAAATTAGGATTTGCCAAATTCTCTTATTATTTGGTCCACGGTCATTATCTTTGCGTTGTAAACGTACTCCAGATATTTCAGTCCTTGCTCGTGGTCTTCCTGTGTGAACGCTTCGACGCCGTCTTTGGCTATTATTATTTTGTATCCTCGGAAGAAGGCGTCCGCAGCTGTGTGTCTAACGCATATGTTTGTGTGTAACCCGCCTAAAATGACTGCCTTAGCACCTTCTCCTTTGTATAAGCTTCTCAATAACGGTTCTAAGCCGGTTTCATAGAAGCCGCTGTAAGTGCGTTTTTCAACAACGTAGTCTTTCGCGGTAGGTTTGAGCTCAGGGATTACTTCTGCACCTTTCGTGCCTTTTATGGCGTGTTTTCCCCATTTTTCAACAACCTCAACATCTTGCGGGTAATGTGCATCGTTGCTGTAGATGACGGGAACGTCGTGTTTCCGTGCGGCTTCAATCAGCTTTTTTAGGTTTGGAATTATATGCCTAGCTCTTTCGCATTTCAAATCGCCAGTCACAAAATCGTTAAGCATGTCAATTATTATGACTGCCATGTTTTTCAAAGTTGACATCTCCTCAGACAATAATCAATGACATATGGCATATTTAAATTGTTTACCTTGCAACCTCCAAAATGTACAAACCATCAGTGAATTTTTCACCTTTGCGTTTCTGCACTAAAACAGTGTCTTCTATGCGGAAGCCGCCAAAACCAGCAATGTAAATGCCAGGCTCATTCGTAACAACATTACCAACAACCAGCTTGTCCTTGCTCTCTGGGCTTAATCCGGGCGGTTCATGAACTTCCAAGCCTACGCCGTGACCTAAACCGTGAACGAAATATTCGCCGTAACCAGCATCTGTTATGACTTTTCTGGCTGCTGCGTCAACTTCTTTTGCTTTTGCCTTGGGTTTTATGGTTTGATAGGCTTTTTCCTGAGCCAGCCTTACAATTTCGTAGATTTTCTTTTGCTTTTCTGACGGCGCTCCAGCCACAAAGGTTCTTGTCATGTCTGAACGGTAAAAGTGATACGTGGCGCCTATGTCCACAACTACCAAGTCGCCTTTTCTGATTTCTCTGTCCGTGCAGCCACCATGCGGAAAAGCAGAGCGAACACCAGAAGCCACTATGGTGTCGAAGGCTGTGCCCCAGCAACCGCACTTCCGCATTGCATATTCGATTTCGGCTGCAACCTCGTACTCTTTCACTCCAGCTCTTATCGTTTCGTGGGCAACTTTCATTCCTTGAGTTGTAAGTTCTCCGGCTTTTCGCATCAGCTCAAGCTCTTTTTCATCTTTAACTTTGCGAAGCTCCCAAACCAGCTTACCTTGAATTTTCAGTTTTGCTTTGCCTCTCATGGCTTTTGCAAAAAGGCGATAGCCATCATAACTCAGCGTGTCTACTGCAAGTTTTTTGATTTTACACTCCTTCATTTGTGCACTTAGTTTTTCAGGTAATTTTTCGCCACGTTTTACAAGTTCGACTTTGAAGTCCTTTCCTTCAGCTTTTGCTTGCTCATAGTTAACGCCGTAAACGTAAATTGTATTTTCTCCCTTTTTTGGAATTAATAAGCAGGCGGCGCCTGGAAAACCCGTGAGATATATGAGGTTTGTTTCGTTTGTGACTAGAAATCCGTCGAAGCCTTTCTTTTCAAAGGCTATTTGCTTTAAAGCGTTTATTCTCTTCAAGACTTTTCACCCGTGAAAGAAACTCTTTATTGTTGCTTTTAACCTAAAACGTTTTTGTTTCAGCCGCCACTCACGATTGGCAATAGAATAACGTGGTCTCCATGTTTGAGTTTAGTTTTGACGCCGTCTAATTGGTTTAGTAGGTACCCGTTAACGGTGATGATGTAGTTTGCTTTCACGTCCGTGCCTTTCGGTTCGTAAACAGCCTTTCTGAAGGGTTCTCCATACTTTTCAGAAAGCACTTCCAGTAAGTCCGCGATTGAGGCGTCTTTTTGGATTTCGACTTCTTCCTCTCGCACACTGCGAATTATGTTTTTTATGTGACCGAGGTATTCGACTTTTATTTTCAACGGTGAACTTCCTGAGATGTCTGTAATATTTATGATTTGGAGTTGTTATATATTCATTTCAGTCGGTCCTAAAGTTTTATTTACTTTTAAGTGATGCCAAGTTATTTGGGCGTATAGCATATTGAGCTTTGAGTATCCTAAACATGTTCGTTTTGTTTGCAAGCGCTGTGCCATTTGCTGCGGCGACACCGAGGAGAAGGTTAGGCAAATTCTTCTTTTGAGAATCGAAGCTGAATACATATCGCGGAAGACTTCGAAAAGCATCGGCGGTTTTGCCGAAAAAATTGAAGGCTTTAAACCTTATGCGTATCTTATGAAAAAGACCAGAGAAGGAAAATGTATATTCTTAAAAGATAATTTATGCACAATTTACGAGATAAGACCACTAATCTGCAGGTTCTATCCTTTCCAATTAGAAAACAAGGGAAACAACAAATTTGCATTCACATATACAAACGAATGCTCCGGCATTGGAAAAGGACCGCAACTCAAAAAAAAGTTTTTTGAGAATCTTTTCAAAGAATCTGCGAGAATTATGACGGCTAACGAAGAAGATGCGAGGTGTCAGTGATAATTTTTTATGCCGCTCAAGCAGTCTTGTTTTAAGGTGCTCTAAACAATGTTTGATAGGCGCAAGTTAGAGGAAATTCGCAAGCTAAAGGAGAAATGGGAGAGGGAAACTGTTGCTAAGAGTTTTGAAAAACTCCCAGAAAAAGGAGAATTTGCAACAAGCTCCGATATTTTAGTTAATCGGGTTTATACCCCAGTTGACATCGCAGAACATGATTACTTGCAAGATTTGGGATTTCCAGGCGAATACCCATTTACGCGCGGCGTTTACCCAACAATGTATCGGGCGAGATTGTGGACCATGCGTCAGTACGCAGGTTTTGGCACAGCAGAGCAAACGAACAAACGCTTCAAATATTTGCTGGAGCAAGGACAGAAAGGCTTGAGTGTCGCTTTTGACTTTCCAACGCAAGTCGGCTACGACTGCGACCATCCCATGGCACGTGGCGAAGTAGGCAAGGCTGGCGTAAGCGTCAGCACACTGCGGGATATGGAAACTGTTTTTGATGGAATCCCTTTGGACAAGATTACAACTTCCATGACAATAAACGCGCCTACAAACGTTTTGCTCGCAATGTATATTGCCGTTGCGCAAAAACAAGGCGTTGAACAGTCCAAACTTGGCGGAACAGTTCAAAACGACGTTTTAAAGGAGTATGTTGCTAGAGGTATGTACATTTTTCCGCCGAAACCTTCAATGCGCATGGTCACGGATATTTTCGAATACTGCTCTCAGCACATGCCACAGTGGAACACGATAAGCATAAGCGGTTACCACATTCGCGAGGCAGGTGCTACTGCAGTTCAAGAAATTGCCTTCACATTCGCAAACGCAATCGCTTACGTACAAGCAGCAATCCGTCGCGGTTTAGACCTTGATAAGTTCGCTGGCAGATTATCCTTTTTCTTTGCGGCGCACAACAACTTTTTTGAGGAGATAGCCAAGTTCCGCGCAGCCCGCAGACTTTGGGCAAAAATTATGCGAGAACGTTTCGGAGCGAAAAATCCGTCTTCATGGATGCTGCGGTTTCACACACAAACTTCAGGTGTTTTGCTTACGGCTCAGCAGCCATACAACAACATTGTTAGAACGACGCTTCACGCTTTGGCTGCTGTTTTGGGTGGAACACAGTCGTTGCACACGAACTCTTTTGATGAAGCTTACGCTTTGCCAAGTGACCAAGCAGTGTTGGTTGCGCTTAGGACGCAGCAGATTATTGCGTATGAAAGTGGTGTAGTGGATACTGTTGACCCGTTGGCTGGTTCATATTACATTGAGTATTTGACAGACGAGATTGAGGAGAAAGCCCAAAAATACATTGAACAAATTGACAGCATGGGCGGAGCTGTGACTGCGATTGAAAAGGGCTTTATGCAACGTGAAATCACGGAAAGCGCTTATCGCTATCAGAAGGAAGTTGAAAGCAAGAAACGAATTGTTGTAGGCGTTAACGAGTTCGTAACGGAAGAAGAGATTCCGATAAAAATTATGCAAATAGACCCGAAAATCGAGAAAACCTTGATTACCAGATTACAACGGATAAAAAGAGAAAGAAACAACACCAAAGTGAACGAAGCCTTAAGCAAACTGCGCAAAGCCGCAGAAAACGAAAAGATGAATCTTATGCCTTTTGTTCTTGACGCAGTAAGAGAATATGCAACTTTGGGCGAAATTTGCGGCGTTCTACGCGAAGTCTTCGGCGAATACAAGCCTTCAACAATCTTTTAGGCAATAACGAATAGGATTTCGCCTTCGCTCACTGAAGAGCCTTCAGAAACGTTAGCTTCTTGAATTACTCCGGCTTTTGGCGCGGTTATCTCATTTTCCATCTTCATGGCTTCTATGACGCAGAGCACTTGACCAGCCTTCACTTGGTCGCCTTTCTTGACTTTGATTGCGATTACTTTGCCTGTCATTGGAGCAGGCACAGCACCTTCAATGACTTGTCTTTGTGTTATTGCTCGTTTTGTGGGTTGAAGCGGAACCGGCTGAAAAACTGTAAGGATGGGTTTAGTTGTTGGCGTTTTTATTTCCGCTTTAAATGTTGCTTCTTCAACTTTTACTGGGAAAGGTTTGTCGCGGTCGATTTTTGGCAGTTCTATTTTGTATGTTTTGTCGTTTATTTTTATGCAGAACTGCTTTTCTAACATGGACAAGTCTGTTTGTAATTCCACATTTAATGGTTTATCATCAACTTTTACCATGAAGGATTTTTCGCTTGTTTTCGTAACTTCTATTTTTCTTGGTTTACCGTCTATGCAAATTTCGTATGTTGGCATCTTCATGCACCATATTCCGTCAAACTCTGTCTGCCAGCCAAAACCCAATTTGATGTGGCAGCTCTGGCTCTGACTGGAATTAACGCTTTCATCCCACGCGAACTTGCTAGGCACGTTGCTAATGCAACAGAAACCGCAGCAATTTTTTCCAGCTCCTCAACTCTTTCGGGCGGAATTCCAGCTTTGGCTTCTTCGCGTTTCAATTTTCTTTTCTTAAAGAATTCTAAGGCTTGCTGCGGAAAAAGCGCGTATGTGATTTTGTCTTCTTCATTTTCAATGTAGGGTTTCACGTCTTCTGGAATTTTGTTCAAAGCGGGTTCGAGAAGGTCTGCTGGACGAGTTGTTATTGGCTCTTCATCACCTATTATTTTCTTTTTAACTTTCGGGTCGATTGGGGCTGGCGGTTTTCCATATAAGCCTTTCACGTAATCCTTAATCTCTTTGGGCACTATGCTATAGCGTTTGCCAGAAATGACGTTGAGAACTGCTTGGATGCCGACAAGCTGGCTGGTAGGCGTGACAAGCGGTGGATAACCAAGTTCTTTTCTCACTTTTGGGACTTCTTCTAGAACTTCTTTGAGGCGGTGTTCGGCTTTCTGCTCTCTTAATTGTTCGAGGAGGTTGCTGAACATTCCGCCTGGGATTTGGTGAACTATTATTGAGGCGTCTACGCGTTCTGCTTTTGGGTCTATTAGTCTTAGTGGGTCGTAGTATTTTTCGCGGAGTTCTCTGAAGTATTCTGCTATTTCGCTAAGAAGTTCTAAGTCTAATTCAGTATCGTATGGTGTTCCTTTCAGTGCAGCTACAACTGACTCGACTGGAGGCTGGGATGTGCCCCAAGCTAATGGAGAAAAAGCAGTGTCAAGAATGTCTGCGCCTGCTTCGCAAGCGCGCAAATAGGTCATCATGACCATGCCGCTTGTGCTGTGTGAGTGCAAGTGTACTGGTAAGCCTACTTCTTTTTTTAAGGCGGTTATGAGTTGGTAGGCTGGTTGTGGTGCGAGCATGCCTGCCATGTCTTTTATGCAGATGCTGTCGCACTCTAGTTCGGCTAGTTTTTTGGCGAATTCTACATAGTACTTTATTGTGTGGACTGGACTTATGGTGTAGCAGATTGTGCCTTGAGCGTGCTTGCCGCATTTTTTGACGGTTTTTATGGCGATTTCCATGTTGCGAATATCGTTCAAAGCGTCGAAAACGCGGAATATGTCTATGCCGTTTTCCGCGGCTTTTTCGACGAATTTTATGAGTACGTCGTCTGGGTAGTTGCGGTAGCCGACAATGTTTTGTCCGCGCAGAAGCATTTGGAAAGGCGTCTTTCGTATGTGCCGTTTTAGTTGGCGGATGCGTTCCCATGGGTTTTCTGCTAAGTAGCGTATTGCAACGTCGAAGGTTGCGCCTCCCCACATTTCCAGCGAGAAGAAGCCGACTTGGTCGATTTTTTCGGCTATCGGCAGCATGGTTTCTGTGCGCATTCTTGTAGCCATTAGGGATTGGTGCGCGTCGCGGAATGTCGTGTCGGTGAGCTTTACTGGTTTGCGTGGCAAAGGTATTAGCCCCCCTTATTTATAGGTTGAATGGGAGAGTAGAAAGGGTTATTGAAGCGGTATTAAATTGTTTAGGTTGGTTTTGTTGATGTGTGCTATTGTTTTGCGGTAAGTATTCAGTCTACATAAGTGTTTAATTTTTTTAGTGCCACGTAGGTTTATGAAACTTCGGTTAAAATCGGTTATTGCAGTATGCGTGACAGTGTTTATGCTTCTAGCTATTTTTTCGTCTGTAGCCTATGTTGTGGTGTTGTCTAGTTTCAGCGAGTTAGAAAAAGAGCATGTGATGGAAAACGTTCAACGTGCCAAAAACGTGCTTGATGGGATGATTGCAGATTTAGACCGGTTTCTGTTGGACTGGAGTTGTTGGGACGACACTTACTATTTTGTTATGGATAATAACACAGAGTACATTGAAGCTAACCTTCTTGATTTAACTTTTATCAACGCAGAGCTTAACGCTATGATCTTCATCAATTCTTCGGGGCAAATCGTGTTTGGTAAGGCTTTTGACTTGTATGAACAAACTGCTATTCCAATCTCTCAGAGTCTTCTTTCAAACATTGAAGACAGTGGACTTTTATGGAATTACTCGGAAACTACAAACCATGTCAGCGGTTTGTTGCTTCTTCAAGAAGGACCAATGCTGATTGCTTCAAGACCGGTTACAATGTCGAGTGGCGAAGGACCCATTGCCGGAGCCCTTATAATGGGACGCAATTTGGATGATGCTAAAATTCAAGAATTGACTCAAAAAACGGCTTTGACACTTAATGTACAGAGATTAGATGACCCGCAATTGCAATTGAGCTTTCAGTCAATGCGTTCTGATTCAGCAGATAGTGAACAGATTTTGGTTAAGCCACAGAATTCCGACACAATTTTAGGCTATACGTTGTTGAGTGATGTTTATGGAAATCCAATTTTGGTTCTTAAAGTTGACATGCCCAGAAACATCTACAAGCAAGGTTTAGCCAGCCTATAATTATATTGTCTATTCGATAGTTGTTGGCGGTCTCGTTTTCCTCGGCGTGTTTCTCATACTTTTAGAGAAACTTATTCTAGCGCGAATAGAAAAAATAAGCAATATAACCAAAGAAATTAGGAAAAGCCATAATCTCTCATTAAGAGCGCCGGAAACCGGAAATGACGAACTTTCTGATTTTTCACGAGAATTTAACCAAATGTTGTCAACAGTTGACACGCTTGAACATAAGCTACGCAATTACTCCGAGCATTTAGAAGAACTCGTTGAGAAAAGAACAGAAGAATTGAAGAAAAATCAGGAAAAACTGAAAAGTATTCTTTCCGCTTCTCCAGACGCTATAACGGCTACCGACTTAAACGGAATTATTACCGAATGCAATGAGCAAACATTGAAAATGCATGAATACGCGTCAAAGGAGGAATTAATTGGAAAAAGCGCCTTTGACCTTATAGCGCCAAAAGATCATAAAAAAGCTGAAGAAAAAATAAAAGAAACCTTAGAGAAGGGATATGTGAAGAACGTTGAATACACGTTTCTTACAAAAAATGGGCGAGAGTTTCCCGCAGAGCTTTCTGCAAGTGTTATCAGAGACCAAAATCGCAAACCAATCGGGTTCGTTGCCATAACAAAAGATATTAGTGAACGCAAAACGTTAGAGCAGCAACTTTTCAAGGCACAGAAACTCGCCGCAATAGGAGAATTGGCGGGAATGGTGGGACATGACTTGCGTAACCCGTTGACGGGAATTCAAGGCGCAGTATATTACCTCAAAACCAAATACTACAATAAGCTAGACAGCAGAGCTAAAGAAATGATTACTATCATCCAAGATGCTATAAACCGGTCTAACAAGATAATCAACGACCTTTTGGAATATGCCAAGGAAATACACTTGGATGTGAATAGCACCAACCTTGACGTTTTGATAAAGGAGACTCTGTCATCCATGGAGATTCCGGATTCAATAAAAGTTGAATGTGAAGGTTGCGAGGCCATAGAATTGCGAATTGATATAGCAAAAATGCAGAGAGTTCTCATAAACATCATCAAAAACGCAATTGAAGCCATGCCTGACGGCGGCAAACTTTCTATCCGTTGCTCATGCATCGAGGATTATGTCTCGATAAGTGTTTCTGACACGGGCGTTGGTATTCCGAAAGAGAATCTTGAGAAGATTTGGGCGCCTTTGTTTACGACTAAAGCAAAGGGTATGGGATTTGGTTTGCCAATTTGTAAAAGAATAGTGGAAGCGCACGGAGGCATAATAACTGTTGAGAGCATGGTGGGCAAGGGCACAACTTTCACCATAACAATTCCGCAAAAAATTGAGAGCCAACAAATTGTGTATGCTGACGCGCCAAATAGCACGGTGCAAGCCTAAGCCGAGTTTATAGTGGTATGTTTCCGTGTTTTCTTGGTGGTCGTGGTTCACGTTTTGTTATAAGGCTTTCCAAGGCGCTGATCAGTTTTGGTCTGGTTTCTGCAGGTTCGATGACTTCGTCTATGTAGCCTTTTTGCGCGGCTATGTAGGGCGATGCGAATTTTTGGCGGTATTCACTCACGAGTTCCATTCTTTTTTGTTCGGGGTTTTTGGCTTCAGCGATTTCTTTGCGGAAGATTATGTTTATTGCGCCGTGGGGTCCCATCACTGCGATTTCGGCTGTTGGCCAAGCGTAGTTGATGTCTGCGCCGCTGTGCTTAGAGCCCATGACGTCGTAGGCTCCGCCGTAGGACTTGCGCAGTATCGTGGTGATTTTGGGCACGGTGGCTTCGCAGTAAGCGTACAATAGCTTAGAACCGTGCTTGATTATTCCGCCGTGTTCTTGTTCTATGCCTGGCAAGAAGCCTGGCACGTCTACGAAGGTGATTATTGGAATGTTGAAGCAGTCGCAGAAACGTATGAAACGTCCGGCTTTCATGCTGCTATTTATGTCTAATGCACCAGCGTAGTGCATGGGCTGATTGGCAACGATGCCTACTGTTTTGCCGTTTAGACGCGCAAAGCCAATTACGATGTTCTGCGCCCATAAGGGCTGGATTTCGAAGAATTCGCCGTTATCCACGACGCGGGTTATTATTTCTTTTACGTCGTAGGGTTTGTCCGGGTCATCTGGAAGAATGCGGGCTAAGCCTTCGTCTGTGCGGTTCGGGTCATCGGTCGGCTCAACAGCGGGCGGGTCTTCCAGGTAGTTGCTTGGCAAATAGCTCAAAAGCTTCTTTATAATGTGGATTGCTTGTTCTTCGTTCTGGGCTATGAAGTGAGCTACGCCGCTTGTTGTGCTGTGCACCATTGCGCCGCCGAGGTCTTCGAATGTGACTTCTTGTCCAAGTGCGGCTTTGACTACGTCTGGTCCTGTAATGAACATGTGGCTTGTTTTGTCCACCATAATTATGAAGTCTGTTAGGGCTGGAGAGTAAACGGCTCCGCCTGCGCATGGACCCATAATGGCGCTTATCTGCGGAACCACGCCTGAACTTATCACATTCCTGAAGAAAATGTCTCCGTAACCTGCGAGGCTTGCAACGCCTTCTTGAATGCGTGCTCCGCCACTGTCGTTTAAGCCTATAACTGGCGCACCCGTTTTCAACGCCAAATCCATGAGCTTGCAGACTTTTTTGGCGAACATTTCACCAAGCGAACCGCCGAAAACCGTGAAGTCCTGACTGAAAACGTAGACGAGCCTGCCATCTATTGTGCCGTAGCCCGTTACGACGCCATCGCCTAAAAACTTCTTTTCAGCCATGCCAAACTCCGTGCACTGATGAACCACAAAACGGTCGAGTTCGTTGAAACTACCTGGGTCAAGCAGTAACTCGATGCGTTCGCGCGCGGTTAACTTGCCTTTAGCGTGTTGCTCTTCAATTCGCTTTTGTCCACCACCAAGCTTGGCTTGTTCGCTTAATTCACGTAAACGCTTAATCTTCTCATCAACACTAGGCTCCTTAACACCCGACATCACAGACTACCTCAAATTGAAACATTATAACACAACAACAAATATTTAGAACCTATGGAAGCATAAACCAATCTGACTCATCAATTTTCGAAAGTTGCGAACGTACTGCTGCATCCTTATCGCACTATAAATCCAATGAGCATACCTATGCTCGATAATATTAAAGAGTAGTTGAAAAGTGGCTCCTTTCCAAGAGCCTTGTCAATATCAGCTGACCATAATGCGATAATAAACGCTCCAATAAACCCCAGAGGAAATACAGGATTATTGCCAATCCTAAACCACAAGAAGGAGATGAGGAAAGACATAACCATCCATCCTAATGAGTGAGTGTTAATTGGAGTCGAAAGTGGTGTTCCACAATATGGGCAAAATGATGAATCGGAAGGTATGAGCTTGCCACATTTCGTGCAATTTTTTGTAGACACAATACCACCATTCCATAGTTACACCGACAAAATTAAAATTTTTCGCAAACGACTCATTCAATAACAGTTAAAAGAATGTCTGACAAAGACACAATTCCTCCAGGCTCTAAACTTCTCAATGCCGCCTAAAAAGGTGCAACGACTAAATCTTAGCTCGAAGGGAAACGTCTCCAACAAAGATACGCTTTACTGTTCCATCCTCAAGCCTAATAGCCAAAGCGCCTTCATTGTCAACGTCTAAAGCCAATCCATGCAATGTTTCAGTTCCGCTCGTAACAACCACTTGTTTGCCAAGAAAACCTGCGTAGCTTTTCCATCTTTCCAGAATGAGGCTGAATCCTTCCTTCAAAAACTGTTCGTAAACACAGTCTAGCCTTTCAAGCAACACCCTAAATAATTCTTCCAGCTTAACCTTTCTGCCAAGCTCATTCATCAAAGAAGTCGCATTTCCCCAAAGTTCTTCTGGAAAAACCTTTCCGGCGTCAAAGTTTGCGTTAACGCCTATACCCAAAACCGCAAAATTCACCTTTTCGCCAACCGTGCTCATCTCCGCTAATATACCACAAATCTTGCGCCCGTCAACCAAAACATCGTTAGGCCACTTAGTCTCAACCTTTAAGCCATACAACTCGCGCAGAACTTCAGCCACAGCCAAACCAGCCACAAACACAAGCTTAACCGCCTCTGCAGCCTTAAGTTTAGGCTTGAGCACAACCGAAAACCACAAGCCACCCTCAGGCGAAAACCACACTCTACCCAACCGCCCACGTCCACCAGTCTGAGTTTGAGCAATCGCGACTGTTCCCTCCGGAGCACCAAGCAAGACTAACTCTTTAGCCCACTCGTTCGTCGAGCCAACAACACTGCTGAAAAATATTCGTTTGCCAAACCGCTTGGCGCGCAAGCCTTCTTGAAGCCTATTCAAGTTTATCTTTGCTGACACAGCGTTTCTAACCATTAAGGTTTTTCCATAAGCTCCAAAAGAACCCCATGTGTGCTTTTTGGATGGACAAATGCTATCTTTTTACCTTCGGCACCTTCTCGCGGTTTATCATCAACAAGCACAACGCCTTTCCGCTTAAGCTCCGCTAAAACCGCTTCAATATCATCAACTTCCACAGCAAAATGATGAATACCCTCGCCACGACTTTCAAGGAACTTCGCAACGGGACTGTCGCTGCCGAGAGGTTCTAAAAGCTCAATCTGTGTTTCGCCGCCAGTGGAGAGAAACGCAACTCTAACTTTCCGCTCCGTCAAAACATGAACACCCAACGGCTTGAACCCTAACACATCACGGTAAACGCTGATAGCCTCATCCAGATTCTTCACTGCAACACCCACATGGTCCATTCCAGCAAACATTAATCTCAACTCCTTATAGAACGCTTAATCCCATGGTAAACATCAAATAAAAGAGTTTCCAAGACCGCAGCCAAAAGTTAACTAATGATTGCCAAAACATCCCCCTTGTTCACAACAGCACCCGCAGAAACTCTAATTTCCCTTACAATTCCAGCCTTATGCGAAACTACTAAGTTTTGCATTTTCATGGCTTCCAAAACGCAGATGCACGCGCCTTTCTCAACTGTCCTTCCCACAGACGCTTTTAAGGAAACAATTCTACCAGAAATAGGCGCAACCACAGCGCCCTTTTCAACAACCAAACTTGCTGCAGGCTTTTTAGTAATCTTGATTGTGGACTCTGGTTGCGTGAGCGGTTCTTTTAGAATCTTAGGTTGAAGTTGAACATCGAAAAGTTTTCTGTCAATCACAACTTGACGGAAGCCTCCATGACCCTTATTTACACTCGCCGAAAAAGTTTTACCATTAATTTCCAGCACCGCCGCTTTTCCTGGACCAGAATTTTTGAATGCAACACTAAATGTTTTGCCATTCACTTCCACCAAAAAGTTGTTACCGTTCCGCTCCAAAACCTTGATTTTGTATGGCTTTCTGTTAACTAAAACTTCTTGAAAAGTCAAAGCGCCTTACTCAACCTCCTCGTTCTTCCAGCAAGCCTCCACAACGAAACAGCCTTGTACTCTCTTTTGGGAATGACCGCGCGAGTCTCACTTCTTTCTACATAGTCGGCTAAAACTGCAATAATTGCGGCGGCTTCCTCCTCTTCTAAGACTTGTTTCGGCATAAGTTTCTCAATTTTTTCGTCAACAAAGTTTATGTGAATGTCCCCTTTGAGAAACTGTTCGTCCTCCATGATTTTTTTGTGAAAAGGAATTGTTGTTTTTACGCCGGCTACTACAAATTCGTTCAACGCGTTTTTCATTCGTTGTATCGCTTCACCACGGTTTGTTCCCCAAACTGCAAGTTTAGCTATAAGAGGGTCATAAAAAACCGAGATAGAATAGCCAATGTAAAGATGAGAGTCAACCCTTACGCCCGGACCCCCTGGCAACTGAAGTTTGGATACGACCCCAGGAGATGGCATGAAATTGTTAAAGGGGTCTTCTGCGTTGATTCTACAGTTTATCGCATGCCCCCTCATAATGATGCTGCTTTGTTTGCATTCAAGCTTCTGACCAGCAGCAATTTTGATTTGGGCCTTTACAATGTCTAAGCCAGTAACCATTTCCGTAATTAAGTGTTCAACCTGAAGCCTAGTGTTCATCTCCAAAAAATAGTAATGCCCTTCTTGGTCAACGAGAAATTCGACAGTGCCAGCATTAACATAGTCCACCGCCCCTGCAATTTTTACGGCAGCCTTCCCCATTTCCTTCCTAAGCTTTTCAGTCATGAACATGGATGGAGTTTCTTCGATAAGCTTTTGATATCTTCTCTGAAGTGAGCATTCACGTTCGCCAAGGTGGATAATTCTTCCATGTTTATCGGCTAAAAGCTGAAATTCTATATGTCTTGCTCTTGGAAGGAATTTTTCAACGTAAATTTCGCGTCTTCCAAAAGAGTTTTCCGCTTCTGAAGCCGTAAGTTCCAACGCTTGTCGCATTTCTTTCTTGTTCATGACCAGCCGCATACCCTTTCCTCCGCCACCATAAACAGCTTTCACGAGAACCGGAAACCCCACATGCTCCGCAATTTCAACTGCTTCATCCACGCTCCGAGCGTGTTCTATGCTTCCGGGAATAGCGGATACGCCGGCTTTGACAGCGGTTCTACGTGCTTCAACTTTGCTGCTCATTTTTCGCAAGGTTTCACTTGAAGGCCCTATGAATTCCATGCCGTTTTCTTCGCATGCCTTAGCGAAAGCTGGGATTTGAGAAAGAAATCCATAACCTGGATGTACTGCTTCGCACTTTGATTTTTTAGCCACCTCAATTATTTTATCAATTTTTAGGTAGCTTTGGCTGGGGTCTGCCAGTCCAACACAATAACTTTCATCCGCATACTGAACATGCAGAGAATCCGCATCTACTTCAGAATAGATAGCGACAGTTTTCACTCCTAACTCTCTACAGGCTCTAATCACTCTAACTGCAATTTCCCCGCGGTTAGCAACTAAGATTTTGTTAAACATGTCTTGCCCATTCTAACTGGCAATAGCCATTTTTAATCTACTCATCAATTAAGCATAATTGAATTAAATATTTTCACAATCAAATTTTGAAAAGATTACAAAATTTTCTATTACTAACTGCGGCGCTTTTTGGGAAGTAATAATAATTGTGAGAGACAGCTGTTTTAGTTAGTTTCAAATACGCGACGGCAAATTTTTAAGTTTCAACCACAATATAACTAGCAGCGGAGTTGAGCATGCTCGACACTCCATTATTAGTTTCATCAGCAATTCTTATCGCAATAGGCTGCGTATCCATAGCCTTTTCACTAATCTTACATAAAAAGTCACGTGCAATACAGAAAATCACAAAAAAGCTTACACCAAACATTTTCCACAAACGCTTCAACATTTTTGACCCGTACCCAAGCAGAAGGACAATCATTCACAGCGACATAATCACTATGTTGCCATTTCTAATTTTTTTCACAGCTTTAATTCTCACCTTTGTTGTAACTGCGACGATTATTCAAGCTGGCTTGTTGCTGAGTGCAACCATCTTTATCCTTTGCACTGCCTTAATGGCGTTTGAAGAAGCATTTGAAATTCCCAAAAATGCGGATGTTTTTTTAAAAGCCATTAAAGAAGAAACAGGTTTAGGACAAGGTGATTTAATCGTGTTTTCTATAATAAAGAAAACTTTGCCAAAACTAAGAAATTACTACTTTGCGTTGGCAATTGCCTTTTTTGCCTTTTCAGCCATTTTACATTTTATTATGCCTTCAGTAATATTCGCTTTTGCGTGGATAGCCACCTTGCCTTTCGAACTTGCATCTTCATGGGGCGTCTTAGTTACTTTTTATACCACATTATGGCTTGCTATAATCACACTAACTATTCAAATTGCGGCTGGAAGAATTAAAAACATGATTTTCGGCTTTCCACAACCAGAATCGCTATACACTCTAAGCAAACCGTTTGAGCTTATGAAACAGTGGGTTCGCTGGCATCCTCACGAGTTATGCCACCGCCCACCACCAGAACCAAACGGAATTCCTGAAGGAGAAAAAAGAAAAGAATAATTTCAATTTCTTGAACTTCGCCCTTCAGTTTCCATTGAAAATAAAAATAAGAAAGGTAAATGCGTTTTTCATGAATGAAAACATTTTAAAATTTGCTTGTTGTCGGAAAACTATAAAACCTACATGATAAAGTAGTGGTTATTCTCATAGCGCAGGTGAAAGGTGGATGGAAAAAAACGTTCATGACATAGTTATAGTTGGAGCTGGCTTAGCAGGTTTGAGAGCAGCAGTTACCGCGGCAGAAATCAGCAACAAGTTGGATATTGCTGTAATTTCCAAGCATCACCCATTAAGGTCTCATTCTGTTTGTGCACAAGGCGGAACAGCAGCGGTCATGCGCGAAAAAGACTCCTTTGATTTGCACGCGTTTGACACAGTAAAAGGTGCGGATTATCTCGCAGACCAAGACGCTGTGGAATTCTTTGTTAGGCAAGCACCAAAAGAAATCATATTAACGGAGCACTGGGGATGCCCATGGAGTCGCACGCAAGAAGGGAAAATAGACCAACGACCATTCGGTGGACATTCGTTCCCAAGAGCTTGCTTTGCAGCGGACATGACGGGTTTCCATGAAATGCACGCGATATACGGGAAAGCAATAACATACGGCAACGTGAAATTTTATGATGAATGGTTCGCAACTTCGCTTGTGGTGGAGAATAACATTGCAGTGGGATTGACAGCCATAGACATGACAGCTGGCGGTATGCACGCGTTCTCTGCGAAAGCCATAATTATGGCAACAGGAGGACACGAACGCATTTATGAATTCACAACATTCTCACACACAACCACAGGTGATGGAATGGCGATGGCGTACCGTGCTGGTGCGCCCTTAGAAGACATGGAATTCGTACAATTCCACCCCACAGGCTTGGTTCCATCGGGCGTTCTAATTACTGAAGGCGCCCGAGGCGAAGGGGGATACTTAATTAATGCTAATGGCGAACGCTTCATGAAGAAATATGCACCGGAAAAAATGGAGCTGGCTCCACGCGATGTTGTTTCAAGAGCAGAACAAACAGAAATCTTGGAAGGACGCGGACTTGAAGGACCTTATGGACCTTACATAGCTTTAGACCTTAGACATTTAGGTGAAGAAAAAATTAATGAACGGTTGCCGCTCATTCGCGATGTTGCAATAAAGCTTGGAGGAGTGGACCCCGTTAAGGAGCCGATACCCATTCGACCAGCAGCGCACTACTCCATGGGAGGAATCAAAGCCAACATAAAAAGTGAAACGTCTATAGCTGGCTTATACGCTGCAGGTGAATGCTCATGCATAAGCGTGCACGGCGCGAACAGGCTTGGCACAAACTCAACTGCTGAATGTCTAGTTTTCGGAGCAGTTGCAGGCGAAGAAGCCGCAAAGTACGCGTTGAAAAACACTCTCCATGAAGTTCCTAAAGAAAAATTGTTGGCGGAAGAAAAGAGAGTTTTCGACGGAATATTGGGAAGCGAAGGAAGCGAAAGAGTTCCAGCAATCAGAGATGAAATGCGGCGTATAATGAACGAGAAGGTTTGGATATACCGCAAAGGCGACCAGCTTCAAGCAGCCATGAAAGAAATAAGAGAGCTTAAGCAAAGGTTTAAGCGCATAAAGGTTGAGGATAAAGGCAAATTTTTCAACACTGGATTTTTGTCCGCGTTACAGCTTGATTTCATGTTAGATTTAGCAGAAGTAACCATAGCCAGCGCACTTCCACGAGCAGAATCACGAGGCGCCCATTCGAGAGTTGACTATCCAAAACGTGATGACCAAAACTGGCTCAAACACACATTAGCCTATTGCACGAAGGATGGACCTAGACTTGAATACGTCCCAGTCACGATAACCAAGTGGTCACCAGTTGCCAGAACTTATTAGGAGGATGAAGAAATGAGCACTAAAGTTGAGAAAATTGTTGAATTCAAAATAAGCAGATACGATCCGGAGAGTAAAAGGCGTTATGTGTCCACGTATAAAGTGCCGATTCGCAAAGGAACAACCATACTTGACGCTTTGCTTTACATAAAAGATAACTTGGATGAGACGCTTGCTTTTCGGCAATCATGCAGAATGGGAATTTGCGGAGACTGTGCAGTTAACATTAATGGAAAACCTATGCTGGCATGCTACACACAAGTGCTACATTTGAATGCTGATTCGTTGACAATTGAGCCGCTTTCAAACTTACCAGTAATCAAAGACCTTGTTGTGGATATTCAACCGTTCTTCGAGAAATATAAGAAAATAAGAACTGTTTTGATAAAACCAGAAGAAACGTTCAAACAACCCAGTGAATTTGCTCAGACACCAGAGGAACTTAAGAAATTCTGGGACTTGACACTATGCATTAAATGTTCAATCTGTTACTCGGCGTGCCCAGCCGCAATAGACGAGAGATTCCTAGGACCCACAGCGTTAACTGCCAATTACAGGTTCCTCACCGACTCAAGGGACAACGGCTTAGACGAACGTTTAAAGCCCATGGCGGATAATGTATGGCTTTGCACTCAATGTAACTCATGCACATTGTTCTGTCCAAAACTTGTGAGTTGCGCAAACGCGATACTTGATGACCACTGCTTCTTGGTCGAAGCTGGAAACATCCCAAGAACAGTCAAGGATGTCCTTGAAAGCGTCTACAAATATCACAATCCTATGGGAACACATCAGAGCAAGAGGATGGATTGGGCTGAAGGCTTGAATGTTAAAACATTTCCAGACGTTTCAAAGGCTGACGTTTTGCTTTTCACGTGTTGCTCAACTACTTTTGATATTAGAAACAGAGAAATTGCCAAAGCGATGGCTCAAATATTAAACAGTCTTGGCGTAAACTATGCAACTCTGGGCACTGAAGAATGGTGTTGCGGAGACCACATGCTAAGAATGGGCGAAAAAGGACTTTTCGAAGAACTCGCCATACACAATATTGACATGTTCAAAAAATTCAACGCAGAAAAAATCATCACGTTGTCGCCGCATTGTTACAACACGTTCAAGAATGACAAGCCATATGCTGACGAAAAACTCAACGTACAACATTACACACAATATCTGGCAGATGCAATCAGACAAGGCAAAATAAAACCAACGAAGTCTGTGAGAAAAAAGGTTGCATATCACGACCCATGCTTCTTAGGCAAACGCAACGAAGTATATGATGCACCACGAGAAATCTTGAAGGCAATAAACGGGTTAGAACTTATTGAAATGAAGCGAACAAGGCAGAGCAGTTTCTGTTGTGGCGGTGGAGCCGGAAGAGTTTGGACTGAAGAGGCGCCTTCAGAAAAGAGACCATGCGTGGACCGAGTTAAAGAGGCTTTGGAGCTCGGCGTTGACGTTATTGCCGTTGCTTGCCCATTCTGTGTAACAACTCTGGAAGATGCTGTTAAAGTGTTAGATGTAGAGAACAAGATTGCAGTTAAAGATGTCATAGAACTCTTAAAAGAAGCAATTTAAACTTCCAAAATCTCCACTTCTTCTTTTTTACCACGCTAAAAGAATCGTTCATTTGCAATTTTCATCTCAAAGTTTGTTTTGATAAATCAGCGAAACTCATGCAGATACATTAATATATCTATATAACAAAAGTTAATAATTCTTAAAAATATGCTAAACGTGGAGGAAAAATGTTGCACGGCTACGCTGGTAGAATTCTTCATGTAGACTTAACAACAGGAAAAACCCATGTAGAACCCTTAAACGAAGAATACGCCAAAAAATACATTGGCGGAATAGGATTAGGAATGCGCTTATGGCTAGACCACTCAAAACCGGGAGTAGAGCCATTAAGCCCAGAAAATCCGCTTATTCTAACGACAGGCCCAATTTCAGGCACCGTTTGGCCAACTGGCGGAAATGGACATGCCTTCGTTTCGAAATCGCCTCAAAGCTATGGTGTAGGTGAAGCCAAATCTCATGGTTCTTTCGGAACAGAACTGAAAAGAGCGGGCTATGACGCGGTGATTTTCAAGGGCAAAGCGGAAAAGCCAGTTTACGTCTGGATTGACGACGATTCGGTTCAGCTTTTAGACGCTTCGCATTTGATGGGTAAATCGCCGGCAGACACTGAAGATGCGATTAGAGAGGAGTTAGGCGACTATTACATTCGCGTTGCAGCCATCGGTCTTGCTGGAGAGAAACTCGTCAAAATAGCATGCATAATCAATGACAAGACAAGAGCCGCTGGAAGAACAGGAATGGGCGCGGTGATGGGTTCAAAGAACCTGAAGGCAATTGCTGTACGTGGAACACGCGACATCACAGTGGCTAAACCTGAAGAATTCATGGAATACGTGAAAGAATTCCACGAAAGAATGAAAGGTCCAGCAACACAGAAATATAGAACCTTAGGCACGCCAGAAAACGTTCTAGTACACAACGCTCTGCATTGCATGCCAACAAGAAACTACAACAATGCAACCTTCGAAGGCGCGGAAAGAGTCAGCGGCGAAGCCCTAAACGATAGATACGTTGCAAAAGTCATTGGATGCAGCTCATGTGCAATGCGATGTGAACACATATGTGTTGTTGCTGAAGGACCATACAAGGGCACCATGACGCGGATGGAGTACGAGCCTTTGTGGGCTTTGGGACCATACTGCGGCATCGACCGACTTGACGCCATAATAAAAGGAATGGACTTATGCAACTACTACGGAATGGACTCTATAAGCGCTGGTGTGATTGTTGGTTTTGCGATGGACTGCTATGAAAAGGGCATATTAACAGAGAAAGATATGGATGGGATAGACGCAAAGTTCGGCAATCACGAAGCATTGGTAAAGCTTCTTGAAAAAATGGGCAAACGTGAAGGCATAGGCGACACACTTGCTGAAGGAGTGAAAGTTGCTGCCGAAAAAATTGGTAACGGCGCAGAAAAACTGGCACTGCATATTAAAGGAGTCGAGGTCACCGGTTACGACCTTAGATGCCTCAAAACGGCAGCGTTAGGTTTTGCTGTTTCCTTCCGCGGAGCAGACCACAACCGCCACGGAGCATACGCTTTTGACGTGAAAGGAAAAGTCAACCGCTTAAAAGCTGAGAAAGGAAGAGGCAAACTAGTCAAGGACATGGAAGACATGTACACACTCATAGACTCGTTCATCGTCTGCAAGTTCTCACGTGGCACGTATTACAAGGAACTCGAGGACATGACTAAACTTTACAACCTAGTCACTGGCGCAGAAATGACAACACAAGAGATGAAAATGGCTGGTGAACGCATAAACAATCTGGCAAGAGTTTTCAATGTGCGGGAAGGCTTAGGCAGAAAAGATGACGGCTTACCTTGGAAGGTTATGAACCAGCCGATTACCGATGAAGGACCATCCAAAGGAGCATACGTGACGCAAGAAGAGTTAGATTTGCTTCTAGACGATTACTACGAGGCTCGTGGATGGACAAGAGAAGGTGTGCCAACAGTAGCGAAGCTAAAGGAACTCGGCATGGATGACCTAATACACATAGTTGAAAAAACGGAGGAATAAGCAATGGTGAAAATTCACGAAAGAAAATTCGTCTCAGCAGACCCAGACAAGTGCGTAGGTTGCCAAGTGTGCGAGTACATTTGCTCCTGGACGAAAGAGAAATCATTTAACCCCTTAAAGTCACGAATACGCGTTGTGCGGCTTAACCCTCTCGTGAACGTTTCAATTACGTGCAGACTATGCGAAGACCCCCCATGTGTTGCAGCATGCCCAAGAGACGCCTTAACACAATCAGAGGAAACAGGAGTGATAATGGTTGACGAGGACAAATGCAACGGATGCGGATGGTGCATAGAAGCGTGCGATTACGGCGCAATAATGCTTCATCCAGACAGAAAGGTAGTCTTCTCATGCGACCTCTGCAAGGAAAAAGGCGAACCGCAATGTGTCAAATGGTGTCCAGAAGAAGCATTAGACCTAGTAACGGCGGATGTTCTAGCGCAGAAGGCAAGATTCACAGCAACAAAGAAACTCTTCCAAGAAGCATTAAAAGAAACAACAAAGTAACCTAACCTTTCCTTTTTCTAATTTTACAAGTTTAATATATGTCAGTTTTTCATGAATTCTATAAACTTCTCTAACGTGTAATTTGTTCGCTTCTCATATCCAATTGTAGAATAAGGACGAGACCCATAATCATGTCCGGGATACACTTCAACATTGTCATCAAGCTTCATTAATTTCGTGAACAGGCTGTGGTACATGTCTTCGGAACTTCCGCCCGGCAAGTCTGTTCTGCCGCATTCTCCAACAAACAAGGTGTCGCCTGTGAATAGTTTGCCATCTGCTAAAAGACATATACTGTCGCGAGTGTGCCCAGGTGTGTGAATGACTTTGATGATTGTTTTGCCAACCGCCAGAAGGTCACCGTCGTCGACGCTTATATCTTTATTAATTTTAGCTAAAATGTGAGCAACAATCTTGCCGCCGCAACAAGCCTTTAAATCCTCATTGCCTGCTGTGTGGTCGCTGTGACTGTGCGTGTTAATTATATATTTTAAGCTGAAGTTTTGGCTCTTCAGAATCCGTATTATTGCGTCTGTGTTAAAGCTGGAATCTATGACAGCAGCTTCTTTTGTTTTTTCGTCTGCGATTATGTAGGAGAAGTTATCGCCACGCTGTTTGATTTGCCTAAAAAACATAAACGTTCACCTTCATTTCAAACGCGAATAAAGCTTGAGGCTGGAAGAGCCTCTATTTTCATACCTCTTTTAGCTACTTCAACCAAATTTTCCACACAGCCTATGCTTGCGTCTATGTTATGATGCACTGGATGCGCCCACATAAACTCTGGCACAAGATTAAACTGCAAAGGAATTTCCATGGCTAACCCATATTTTTCTTTCAAATCTTTGATTAACGAGTCTCGGCTACACGCTAAGCGTACAGTAACGTAGCTTTTTACAAGCTGAGAAGCGCCAAAAGCGCCTATTCCATGCCACAATGCCGCGTTTTCTGGCGAAGCCAAGATATAAAGAAAGAATTGAGGCGAAGAAGGAGTCTCATTGAAATTGTAGCTAACAAGTTTTTCGCCTTCAATTGTGAAATGGTCGTCTGCCACGGCAACGCTGACGTCTTTGGGGTCGATTGCATTAGGATAAAGCGGCGTTGTCTCGTAATCCACTTTAACATTTTTCAGTTTCGTCCCAGCAAAATAGATTTTTCCTTTAGCTGCACGTTTGGAGCCGAAGCCTTTGGGCGAATGAGGAATAGTCAGTAACGTTGTTCGACTTTTCATGCTTCTGCCGATGCAGCTGTAAACGCGCTCAACAGCCTCATAGTCCTTATGCACCTCTCTTATCACATGATGCAACAGTCCATCCGCCGTCTCTTTCTTCATAATTGCAAGCGGCAACCGTATGGCTGGAAGCCTAAGGTCAATCCCAAAAGCTTCTGAGAAATGCTCAAGCTGCGTGTATTTTACTGCATCAGCCATATCCATGTAACTGTCTCCGCAGGATTTAAGGCAATGGTCAATCAGTTCTATTTCTTTCTGGCAAATAAGCGAGCCAACGTATTTTTGTGCAAATTTCTGGTCTATCTCTAACCCGCGCGTGGTGACGTTTGCCGCTGGAAAAGCACTTTGCCCACTTTTAACTATTGACTCTTTGAGAGGATTCATTGAATACCTGTCAGGTTCTATGTCGTCCGTGTTTAGTAGAAAAGGAAAAATTAAGCCTTCAGCGGGTTTTTTCAGCCTTTCACTGATTGCGTTGACGTCTTTGTCGTCTGGCTCGTGCAGTCCGCAAGTGTGGAAGTGGTTTCCGCAGGCTTCAAGTAGCCGAGCGGCGATTAAGCCTTGAACTTCTTCTATTGTCAACTGTGGATTTGAGTATTCAACAGAAGTACGAAGGAAAAAGTGCCACCCTTCCACTGTAACATCGTTTCTTCGCTCATTCTTAAAGTAGAATAAGTTTACGTTTCTTTTTTTGCTTCCATTCTCTCGCTCCTTAAAGCTAACTAGCTCTTTAACTATGGTTTCGACACAGCCCCATGAATTCTTAAGGAAATCTGCGACCAGCAACTTTGCCATATCAGAGGACAAACAGCATCAACCTCGCTCCAAAGACTCCGCCAAGTAGAAGCAGTCTTTAGCAGTGAAGGGTTTTAAAAACATTCTTGCCACATGAAAACGTTCGCTGAATCCAGAGCGTATAAGAAAATTGATTAGGGCTAATTCCTTTTTAGGCAAGCACAAAGAGACTTCAGAACCATCAAGTCTACTAAAAAGGGCTTTCAAAAGGTCAATTGCCACAACTTCACGTTCTCTTAAACATACTAACGGTCCTATTTCAGCTATTCCATCGTAAACTTTCGCCATAGCATATCCCACCACATGTCCACTTTCAATTGACAAATGACATAGATTATTAGAATTGCTCAGAATTGCGTCGAGCAGTTTTTTTCGAGAAGCACCAAACCAGTAAGAATCATAATCGATGATTCTTTGGAAGTCGTCTTTTTTTGCAATTCTCAAATTGGATTCAACTGGCATGGCAAAGGCTTTTCCTTCAAACACAGTGAAGTCTAAATCGTATTTGAAACCGAGTTTTTCGTAAAAGGGTATCGTGTTAACGTAAGCGTATAAACCAACATTGCTTACATTCCTGCTTGAGAGATATTCTATGACGCCTCTAACAAGCAACGCTCCAGCGCCTTTTCTTCGATATTTTTCTTCCACTATTAAGTTTCCGAGCCAGCCAAGCTTGTCAAAGCCTATTGAGGTGACAATTCCTATTCTCTTTGAATCATCAAACAGTACGAAGCAGCCTTCCGGTTCTAAAGCCGTCATAAACCTGAAGTCTTCTTCTACAAAATTCCAGCCTTGCGTGTCTGTGAGATGAACAGCAAATTCGAAATCTTCCGGCATCATTTTCTTAACACGTAACATACAAACCCTTTTTTCATGTGTCTGTTAAATGATGCTTCAGATAAAAGGTATTATACTGGAATAAATTTTACTAAATGAACACATCACAAACTGATTAGACATGGTAGGGTGGGCGCCGACAGACTTGCAATTGAAGGTTAAGATACGCCGCAAAGCCAAAATAACAATGCACCCGTTCACCGACTATTTCAAAGGCTTCGAGAATGTTGAAGCAGTAAGGCGAATATTTGGAGAAAAAACCGAAGAAGTGCTGCGCAATTTGAAGATAGAGTTTGTTGGAAGAAGAGGATACATGGGCGTCAGCGACGAGGACGGACATCTTTTCGTAAGCGCGCATTACCTTAACAAGGGCGACTTAATCGACATTTACCTCGATGTAATTCACGAGTTGGTACATGTGAAACAATTCATGGAGGGAAAGGAGCTTTTCGACAACCATTACAGTTACGTTGACAGACCAACAGAAATTGAAGCTTACGCAGCGGCGGTTGAAGAAGCGCGGAGGCTTGGATTAAGTGACGAGAGAATTCTGCAATATTTGAAAACTGAATGGATGAGCGAAGAAGAACTGAAAAAACTGGCTAAAACCTTGAATGTTAAATTCACAAAAAAGACAGAAAAATAATTTATTCAAATATGAAGCCCAAGAATAACATAAACAATGTTTTGCGCGGATGCCTCAATTTCTGGAGTTAATCCTTCTCCAAAATCAGTTTTTTTAGGCTCTATTAAAAGAAGGGCAATTTTTGCTTTCGTTGTTTTGGCAAGATATTCGCAGAATATTCGCAGTGGAAGCATATGTGTTGTGTATGCGGGAAAATTTTTTAGTTGCTCTGGATTTATAAGACGTGATTCACCGGGTTTTAAGCCTAAAACTGCCGCGTCTATCAAGAGCACATGTGATGGGTTAAAGTTCACTATTTGTTGAAGGAAATTTTCTGGTACAGTTTCGCATTCAATTAAAAGAACGTTGTTTGAAACTTTTCCACGTAAATCTTGAACAATCTTGACTCCGACGTAGTCGTCCATGCGGATTGAATTTCCAATTCCTGCTACAACGATTTTCTCGGCGCCTGAAAGCCATTTTTCTAACTCTTTCTTGATGCCGTAACTTCTTTTTGACAAGAGAAACCGCCATCAGAACATAAAAAGCACATAAAGAGAAGAAAAGGTTTACCGCTGCACCGTTCGAAGCAGCTTCTTTTTGTTATCGTAGATTTCTATCGTCATCGGCATTTGTCCAACCGCAAAATGTGTGGCGCATCCAAAGCATGGGTCGTAAGCCCTGAAAGCCATTTCAACCATGTTGAGCAAGCCTTGGTCCACTTTGCCGCCGTGAATCAAGCCTTTGGCTGCATCGCGGATTGACATGTTTATTGCGGGAGCGTTGTTGGTTGTGGCGACAATGAGGTTTAGGTCTTTAATCAAAGCATCTTTGTCCAGTATATAATGGTGAATCAGTGTGCCTCTCGCAGCCTCAACTATTCCCACGCCTTCGCTAGGCTCGCCTGGTTTGTTACGTACTTCCTTACTTGTTATCTCTGGGTCTCTGCTTAACTCCAAAGCGCGTTCTGCAGCGTAGAGCAGCTCAATTAATCGTGCCCAGTGAAAAGCCAAGGTTGAATGAACTGGTTTTCCGCCGAAAGTCTTGTACATGACTTTATACTCTTCTTGTGCAAGCGGCGTAGCCATGCCCTCTGAAGCGTTAAGTCGCCCAAGCGGTCCAACGCGGTAAACGCCGCTGTCTGCTCCGTCTACGTAGCCTTTCCAGCCGACTTTCTTCAAGTATGGGAACTTCACGTACGTCCATTCTTCCACGTGCTCAACAATGTGGTTCAAATAGTCTTTTGGTTCGAATTTTACGAATTCTTTACCAGACGGGTCGACGACGCGGACTTTGCCGTCGTAAAAGTTGACTTTGTTGTTCTCGTCAACTGTGCCCATGTAATAAGTTTTCAATGTGTAAGCGTTGCTTTTAATAAGGTCAACGTATTTGCTGTTTCCTAAGACAATGTCATGAAAGAGTTTCAACGAGAACTGAGCAAACTTTACAGAGGATTCTGCCATTTTCTCAATTTCTTGTCTTTCCTCTTCTTTCAAAGGTTTGGACATTCCACCCGGTAATCCGCAGACGGGGTGAGTGGCTTTTCCTCCGATTAACTCGGTTATTCTTTGTCCATAAGCCCTATGCTTAATGACTTCTTTGCCGATTTCTAAGCCGGCTTTTTCTATTACGCCGATGACGTTTCTCTTTTCTGGTGGGACGTCTGGACCAACAACGAAATCTGGTCCACCGAGGTAATAGAAATGCAGTGTGTGGTCATAAATGAAATAGCCACAATACATGAGCTCTCGGAGCTTTTTGGCTGCAGAAGGCGGCTCAACATTAAACGCAGCATCCAAAGCTTTTGTTCCAGCCATGTGATGCGCCACTGGGCATACACCGCAGATTCTGCTGGTCAAAAGCGGCATATCCTCTGCCTTTCTTCCTATACAGAATCTTTCGAAGCCTCTGAGTTCGGGAACTTGTAGGTAAGCGTTTTCAACTTCTCCGGCATCGTTTAGGAATATGGCTATTTTTCCGTGACCCTCAAGCCGAGTGATCGGGTCTATAAGTATCTTCTTCATTCTTTCATCACCTTTCTCTTCAATATGGACGCTGGCAAAGCGTACATGTAGAACGACCCAATGGGGTCTTTAACTTGGCTCATGAGCTTTTCAACATCCTCTTCTGTATACTTTTCTTTCTCTTCTTCCAAGCCGAGAATTGAAGCCAAGGCACTTATCATTGCTGCACCTTGCTCGGGCATGTTGGGACATGGACCGCCACAGCCGGTGCATGGCATGTCAGCATTTAAGCATCTGGCGTCGCATCCGCCCCTAGTTGCTGGTCCCATACAGATTATTCCTTGTTCAAGCAAGCAGCGTTCTGGCTCAGGAGTTTTTTCGTAAACACGATATATTTTGGAGATTTTCTTGTTCTCCTTCTTTCTTGGGCACTCGTCACAAACGGATTTTAATGGAGCAAGCACCGAACCTTTCGGTGGCAATTCTCCTTTGGCTATGGCTTCAACTGCGAACAGCGTGCGCTCGACTGCTGGTGGACAGCCTGGAACGTAGTAGTCAACGTCAACGACTTGGTCTAATGTTCTGACTGTGTCGTAAAATTCTGGTATGTCCACTTCTCCCTCTTTAACGTGAACTTCTGGTTTTGGTGTTTTCTTTTCAGAGTTTGCCGTTGAAAAAGTCTTAAAATAAACTTTTTCGAAGATTTCTTTCTTATTAGCCAAATTAGCCAGTCCGGGAACGCCGCCGAGGTGGGCGCATGCTCCATAGGCGATTAGTATTTTTGATTTCTGTCGCAAAAGTTTGGCAAGGTGTTCTTGTTCTGAGTTTCGTATTCCTCCGTTGAAGAAGCAAACGTCTATGCTTTTGTCTGGCATGGCTTCGACGTCTTTGTATTTTATGTCCATGGCTACTGGCCAGAAAACAATGTCGGCGATTTGTATGACGTCAAGGATTTTCTCGTTAATGTCTAAAACTGCAATTTCGCAGCCTCCACAACTAGCAGCCCAATAAAAGGCTAATTTCAACTTGTCTTTTGCCATTCATTTTTCACCTTCAACAACTTGCTTTATTATTTTTGAAGTGTCAACTCGCAATTCGTTAAACGCAAGTTCTTCGGGTGACATGCCCATGGCTAAACCGAGCAGTTGTGGATAATGCAGAATTGGAATGCCATAGGTTTCGTTAAACATTTTTTCTATGCGCAACTCGTTTGTGTCGTACATTATGTGGCAGAATGGACAAATCGTTATCAAAGCCTCTGCACTGACTTGTTTAACATGGTTTAGTTTGTCCCTTGCAAGTTGTAAGGCTACTTTGTCGCTTACACCAACGCTTGGCGCTCCACAACATTCTGTCTCATCCATGTAATCCAAACAGGTTGCGCCTGTCGCCTCAATAAGAGTTTTAAGCGTTTGGGGGTCTTCGGGGTCGTCGAATCCTATGTATTCTTTGGGTCGTAGTATGTGGCAACCGTTGTGCTCCGCCACCTTGAGCATCGTGAGCGGTTTAACAACTGAATCTTTTATTTTTTCTAAACCCACATCTTCTATTAGAACTTGCATTATGTGTTTCGCGTTGACTGTTCCCTTAAATTCTAAACCGGATTCTTTCAAATGCTTGTTTATTTCTTCCCGCAACGCCTTGTCTTCCTTAAGCATCTTGTTAACTTTCTTTAAAGTTCCAGCGCAGCCGGGACACAGAGTGATAATGTCCAATCCCTTTTGTTCAGCCAACGCCAAATTTCTAGCTGCAAGAATTAGCATCATTTCGTGGCTGACTGGGTCGAGCGGGAGACCGCAACAGTTGAATTCAGGCATTTCAACAAGCTCAACGCCTAGTTTCTGGAGAACTTTTCTGGCAGATATCTCGTAGGCTGAGACACGATAGGGAATTGCGCATCCGAGGAAAATAAGATACTGATTCTTAGCCATTTTCTACTCACCTTTCTTTTCAAGATGTTTTAGAAAGCTTACTCCATGAAGTGCTTTCTTTATGCCTTCAGAATTGCCCCTTGGCAGCGGTGGCAACCCTAAGGTTTCCCGCTTCTTTATTCTCAAATCTGGAATCTTGTAAGCATAACCCGACTCAAGAATGCTCACAGCTTGCTCTTTAAACACTTGAGGCACTATGCCTTTTTCCGCAGCCAGATTTCGCAGTACGCGGATTACACTGGCTACTTCAACATCTTGCGGACAACGGTCTGTACACGTGAAACATGCTGCGCACAACCATAATGTGTCGCTGTTTAGCACGCGGTCTTTAAGTCCAAGCTGTGCCATACGAATTATTTGTCTAGGTCTGTATGTCTCGCTGAATTTTGCGACAGGACAGTCAGAAGTGCATGTTCCACACTGGAAACAACGCATCAGTTTTTCTCCGCCATGCATTTTTGCAATTTCATACTTGAATTTAGGGTCCATTTCCGACGCTTTAATCGGCTCTTTATTTTCAACTTCAGCCATTAAACCTTAACCTCCGCATTTTTTAATGGACTTGGTCCAAGCTTTTTTATTTGTTCGACCATGTCCCGTACGATTGCAGCGAACTTGTCGCCTTCGCTGGCTGAAACCCACTCCAACCGTAGGCGTTCAGGTTCGATTCCGAAATCTTGAAGAACTTTCTTTAAAAGAGTTACCCTTCTCTGCGCTTTGAAGTTTCCACTAATGTAGTGGCAATCAGAAGGTAGGTGGCATCCGGCTACGAGCACGCCGTCTGCGCCGTTTTTGAAGGCTTCGAGAATGAAGGTTGGGTCGATTCTGCCGCTGCACATGACACGTATGATTCTTATGTTTGGTGGATACTGGATTCGGCTTACTCCGGCCAAGTCTGCGCCTGCGTAGCTGCACCAGTTGCAGAGGAAACCGATGATTTTTGGTTCAAACCCGTTTTTCTCAGTCATGCTTGCACCTCCACAAGTGCAGCTTTAACTTGGGCAAGTATCTCTTCCGTGGTAAAGTGTCCCATTATGATTGCTTTGGTTGGACATGCCGTGCCGCAGGCTCCGCAGCCTTTGCATAAGGCTTCAATTACGTGTGCTGTAAAATTGCCGTCTTTTTCCTTCATTTCTATGGCACCGTACGGGCATAGATATTCACAAATCCTACAACCGCTACATAAATCTTCGTTCACGTTTGCCACAATTCCTTCCATCTCAAGCGTAGGTTTCGAAAGTATGGTTGTGGCTCTCGCTGCGGCTGCGCATGCCTGTGCTATGCTTTCGTCAATATATTTTGGCGAATGAGCCATTCCGCACAAGAAAACGCCTTCAGTAGCAAAGTCAACTGGGCGAAGTTTCATGTGGGCTTCTAAGAAAAAGCCGTCCTTTGTTAAGGGCACCTTCAGCATTTCAGCAATGTGCTTGTTGTCTGGGTTGGGGATTGTTGCGGCGCTTAAGATTAGAAAGTCTGGTTCAATTTCAACTGTTTCTTTCAAAACGGGCTCCCAGAAAGACACTTTTAATTTCCCGCCAGTGTTTGTTACTTGTGGCTTCCTCTCGTCTTCGTAGTTTATGAATAGGACTCCTCTTTGTGCGGCTTCTCGATAGTAGTCTTCCTTGAAACCGTAAGAGCGAATGTCCTTGAATAAAACGTAGACTTCTGTTTCGGGGCTTAACTCTTTGATTTTTAAAGCATTTTTTATTGCTTGTCCGCAACATATCCGCGAGCAGTTCGGTCTTTCCTCGTTTCGAGCGCCTACACACTGAATCATAACCACGTTTTTAGCTTTGAATTTGCCGTTTGCAAGTTTTTCTTCCAGCTCATGTTGTGTCATCACGCGCGGGTCTTTACCGTAAAGATATTCTTTTGGTTTGTATTCAGTTGCGCCTGTGGCGACTATGACGATGCCATGTTCAACTTCTTCCTCTTTGCCGTTGTGCAGTTTTATTTTTGATTTGAAGTTGCCAACGAAACCGCTGACTTCTGCCACTTCCGAATCTAAGTGAACGTGTATCTTCTCGTTTTCCATAACTTCTTTTATTAATGCGTTAAGCCGTTCTTTCGGGTCTTCCTCTTTTTCCAATAAATAATGAATAGTGCGTAGGTGCCCGCCAAGCTCTTTCTCCCGCTCGACAAGATGCACTTCAAACCCTTGCCTTGCAAGCTCAAGTGCTGCAGTCATGCCGGAAACTCCGCCGCCTATGACTAATCCGATTGGTGTGACGCTAATTTCCGGTTTCTTAAGCGGTTTTAAGAGTTTAGCTTTGGCAACTATTGAGCGGACAAGGTCTTTGGCTTTTTCTGTGGCTTCTTTCGGCTCGTGCATGTGCACCCAACTGCACTGGTCGCGTATGTTGGTCATCTCAAACAAGTAGGGGTTTAAGCCAGCCTCTTGAACTGTCTCTCTGAATAGTGGCTCATGAGTTCGTGGCGTGCAGGAGGCTACGACGACGCGGTTGAGATTGTGTTGCTGGATTTTTTCTCGAATGAGCTTCTGCGTATCCTGTGAGCAAGTGTAAAGGTTAGCTTCAGCATAAACTACGTAAGGCAAGGTTTTAGCGTATTCCACAACTTCTGGAACGTTGATGACTCCGCCAATGTTGATTCCGCAGTGACAGACGAAAACTCCTATGCGCGGCTCTTCTTGGCTAATGTCTCTTTCTGGCGGATACTCCTTAACTGTCACGAGTTTTCCTCTTTCAGTGGCTATCACGTTCATTGCTTTGGCTGCTGCTCCACTTGCTTGCGCCACGCTTTCGGGAATGTCTTTTGGAGCGCTGAAGGCTCCGCAAACGAATATGCCGGGTTTGGATGTTTCCAATGGTGTGAAGTGTCCGGTTTCGCAGTAGTTGTATTTGTTAAGTTTTATTCCCAAAGCCTCAGCGAGTTTTTCAACGCTTTTTGGCGGTTGCATTCCGATGGATAGGACAACCATGTCGAACTCTTCTGTTTTTGGCGTTTCATCCTCAACGTAATGAACGAAAAGGTTGCCGGTCAGCGGGTCTTCAGTCACACCTGCAACCCTTGACCTCACAAATTTTATGCCCCACTCTTCTTTAGCGCGGTTGTAGTAGGCGTCGAATTCTTTTCCGTAAGCTCGTAAGTCCATGTAAAAGATTGTTGGCTCCAGCTTGGTTGGCGTGTGTTCTTTGGCTATTACTGCCTCTTTCATGCCGTACATGCAGCACGCCGCGGAACAATAGGTGTTGCCAAGCTGATAGTCTCTCGAACCCACACATTGAATAAACGCGATTTTCTTTGGAATCTCGCCATCCGAAGGACGCACGACAAGTCCGCCGTAGGGTCCAGAGGCGCTTAAGATGCGTTCGAATTCTATGCTTGTCACCACGTTTGGATAACGTCCATAACCATATTCGGTTTTTAATCTTGCGTCGAAAGGCTCGAAGCCAGGCGCAAGGATTATTGAGCCCACTTTGAGCGTGGCTTCGCTGTCCTGCTGGTCATAGGCTACTGCTTTCGCTTTGCAGATTTCATAGCATGTTTCGCATCCAATGCATTTTTCACGGTCTATTTTGTATTTCAGCGGAACTGCTTGCGGATAGTCAACGTAAATTGCGCCTCTTTCGCTTAAACCTTCATTATACATGTCAACAGCTTCAATTGGACATTTTTGTGCGCATAAGCCGCAGCCGTTGCATTTTTCTTCGATTATGTAACGGCTGCGTTTTCGAAGTTTCACTTCGAAGTTTCCAGCTTCGCCATCTAAGCCTAATATTTCTGTGTTTGTCAGGATTGTGATGTTCGGGTGTCTTCCAGTTGCCACAAGTTTAGGCGAGAGAATGCACATTGAACAGTCGTTTGTTGGAAATGTTTTGTCAAGTTGAGCCATAACGCCGCCAATGCTTGCGCCTTCATCAACCAGGTACACTTTAAACCCAGAATCTGCCAAGTCTAAGGATGCTTGTATTCCGGCGACCCCTCCGCCGATCACAAGTGCGGCTCCAACTTTGTCTTTTGCCATTTACTTAACCTCCAAAGCCTTGTAGAGCGGAGTTTGACCCTTCACATGGTCTAGAGCTATCATGTTCTTACGGCGCATGTCGACAATCTGGCGTAACACAGCTGCAGGTTTCATTTCAACCATCTCTGCCAAGTCCTTCACGGAGAGTGGTTTGGTTTTGGTTAAGACGTAGATTTTGTGGCGAACAAACTCTTCCTTGACGATTTCATCTAGCAACTCGTCAAATTCGTCTTGTGACAGTTTTTCGCCGTAAACGTTAACGCCTTCGGTCAGCTCTTTTTCTCTTCCAAGCAAAACTCTCAACCGAAAATCTGAAGCGGCGTTCTTGGCTGCTAACATGTTAACCTTAAGCCTTGAACTTAAATCCTTACTTTGTAACGGAGAAGACCCGAGTTTTCCGATTTCTTTGGAGAACTCCTTCGCGTAATACTCGAAGTTCTTCTCATCTAATGGTGAAAACCACACTAATTTTATTCGTTGAGGCTCCAAACCGGTTAATGCGACAAGTTTCGTGAGCATTTTTATGGCGCGTTCTGCTTGAAGGTTTCCTTCTTGATAGTGGCAGTCCGGCGGCTTGCAGCCCACGAGCATGACGCCGTCGATTCCGTTGGCAAGTGTGTCTAAAACGATGACTGGGTCTACTCTTCCTAGGCACATGATTCGAACAACATTTACATTAGATGGAACTTCGGTTTCGTTCTGACAAAACGCCCAGTTGCACATGAAACAAACAATTTTAGGGTCGTTTGATTCCATGTTTATCGTCCCTCCGCTGTTGCTAGAGCAAGACTCATAATTTGCTCGTTAGGCATCTTCTTCATCTTTATTGCTTGTTCTGGACAGCGTGCAGCGCATATTCCGCAGCCTTTACAGAGGTCTTCGTTTACTCGGGCAATTTCCCTTTCATCCTTCTTGACAGCGCCAAAGGGACAAACAACCGCGCACACATTGCAGCCTACACAGAGGTTTTCGTCAACCACTGCTTTATCGCCTTCACAGAGCTCCAAGCTTGCGAGACATTCTGCGCATGGTCCGCATCCCAAACAACGAAAAGCCTCGAACATTGCCTTCTGCTTTGTTTTCTTTAAATATTCAGCCGCTTCCTCAAAGCTCAAACGCGGTTTTTCTAATGGCGGCTCGTATCTTCGTTCTTTCTTTTTCAGAGAACCCCAATTTTTAACCCACGTTACTTCTTCAACAGCTTCATCTCTTCCTTTCCGCAAATCTTGCCCAGTCAGGTAAAGGTGAATGGAAACTGCTGCTCTTTTGCCGGCTCCAACAGCTTCAATTATGCTTGCCGGACCAGTGGCTATGTCGCCTCCCGCAAACACTCCGGGCATGTTGGTTTCTAATGTTAATGGGTCAACTTTCATTGAGGGCGCTCTTGCTTCTTTATCTAAAAGTTCCTTGGGTATGCACGCAGACTCTGCGACTTGTCCAAGCGCGGGAATTACCATGCCCACTTCATATTGATGTTCAGAGAAGCTTATTGGAACTGGACGTCTTCTTCCGCTTTCGTCCGGTTCGCCTAGCCGCATTCGCAGACATTCAATGGCTTTGACCTTGCCATCTTCGCCAATAATCTGCTTCGGCGCAACCAAGAAATGGAATTTTACGCCGTCTTTCTCAGCTAACTCCACTTCATGAGGCAGAGCGGGCATCTCTTCACGAGAACGCCTATATAATATCATGACTTCTTTTGCGCCTAGCTTTTTCGCTGTTCTAGCCGCATCTATTGCACTGTTTCCACCGCCAACAACCGCGACTTTCTCGCCGACTTCAACATGCTCTCCAAGCGCAATTCTCCTTAGAAAGTCAACAGCGTTTATGACCCCCTTTAAATCTTCGCCAGGCACGTTTAATTTCATACCCAACTGCGTTCCGATGGCTAGAAAAATGGCTTTGTAACCATCCTCCCGTAAACTTTCAATCGTAATGTCTTTTCCAAATTCCACGCCAGTTCTGATTTCCACGCCCAAATCTTTGATGTAGGCAATCTCGTTTAATACTACGAATTTTTCCAAGCGAAAATCAGGTATGCAATACCGCATCATGCCGCCGGGTTCAGACATGCGTTCAAAAACAGTTACTGGATAGCCTAGTTTTGCAAGTTCATAGGCTGCTGTTATGCCAGCTGGACCTGCGCCGATTACGGCAATTTTTTCTTTGTGTTTCTTTAGTATGGGTTTCGGTTTTACTCTTTCATATTCGCGTTCTATGTCAGCAACAATCCTTTTTAAAGCACGAATGGCTACTGCTTGGTCCACATTTGTTCGTGCACATGCATCCTCGCATGGGCTAAAGCATACTCTTCCGCAGATGGCGGGAAAAGGCATGTCTTGCCTTATGAGTTCGACTGCTTCTTTGAATTTACCTTTTTGAAGCAGAGCCACGTATCCTTGAACGTTGACGCGCGCTGGACAGGCTGAGCGGCATGGTGGCAGTTGTCTCTTTACATTTGTGTTACTGCTACTTGTCATTGTTAAACCAGCTTGATGTAGAATACTATCCTTATCCGCCAAATATATTAAGCCACCTAAATCAAACTTGACACAAAATTGACATAAAATTGACAAATAAAAAAGGGAAAAATTGGGGCTATTCGCGCAGTCTTCCTTCTAATTTGTTAACCCACTTATTGTATTCTCTTGGACCAAGTAGGCTCTTGAGTTCCTGTTCCAAAACCAGCGAGTTCTTTGGTTTTATCTCAACAATCCAACCTTCGCCGTATGGGTCTTCGTTAATTATGTTCGGTTCATTCTTCAGTTTCTCGTTAACCTTAGTTATCTTGCCGCTGACTGGCGCGTAAAGGTCGAACATGAACATCCAGGTTTCTGCGACGCCGAAGGGCTCCATTTTGTTAACTTCTTTACCGACAGCTTCAGTCATGACATGGGCTATTCCTTTCAAGTGTCTCTGTGCGTAGTCGGACACGCCGACGCGGATGTTTCCTTCAGGTGTGACTTGAGCCCACGTATGCTTTGGCGTGTAGAGCAACAGTTCTGGGGTTACCAAAAGCTCTTTGCGCTTTTCAGCTGGAATTCCTTGCGTGTGCATGAGTTCTTCTAAGCGAAGGCGGATGGCTTCAGACACGAATTCTGATATGCTTCGATAGCGTCCTGTTTTGATTGCCTCTTCAATTTCTTTTATCAGTTCTGTTCTTAGGCTCACGGTCTTCCATTCTGATGTTTTTTCTTTTTCATTCATTTTACATCAACCTCCTTTACATCTGATTGATATATAGCGCAAGAATTAAATATATACTTAATGCATATATTATATTTACAGTAAATATCATATTAACTCATAGGCAACAGTTATTTACTGATTCTCCATAACCTCTCACAAACTGTTAACTTCACTCTTTCACTCTGCCAAAACTTGACAAATTCCACACACGCTCATGCACATAGTAAACAACAGTTTTCACCACAAGCTCCGTAATGCCAACAACAGTTCCTAAAGCCAAGTCTCTGCTAAATATAACCACCAAAAGTATCGTTGTTAAAGTCGCAACAATTCTCCAAGAAATCGCCTTCACAACACTTCTAATCGGTTTCTCCATACACATACTTCCCATTTAAGATTCCATACTAAACAATGAAGAAACATAAGTAACTTTCCCAACCGCGCGTTCTCTTTATACAATTCCATGCAACATGTAACTATAGCGCAAAAATATAGTAAGGCATATAAAAAACAAATAATAGTAAATACCATAAAAACGGTGAATCTTTTGGAAAGCAGAAAAGTGCAAAAAGTAGGATATTCAACAATGACCGTGTCGATACCAAGCGAATGGGCAAAACAGAACAACATTAACCCAGGCGACCTCGTCTTCCTCTTGCCAGAAAAAGACGGCACACTAAAAATCGTACCAAGCCACGTAGCACAAAAAGAAGAAGCAGAAGAATACATAATAAACGCTGACGCTTGCGACGAGCATGGATTGCTTGAAAGAATAATCGTTGGAAGCTACATACTGGGACGCGACGTCATAAGAATAACATCCTCAACTAGAATAGGAAAAGCCCACGTCGACGAAATTCGCAGAATCGTCCGCAAACTAATAGGCTTAGGCATTCTTGAAGAAACTCCAAAAAACATTCTTTTGCAATGCTCAGTCGACCCAGCCAAATTCAAACTTGACATGCTGATTAGGCGGCTATCTCTAATTTCATCAACAATATTATCTGAAACAATGCAAGCCTTTCTGGATGGAAATGAAACCTTAGCCGTTGAGGCAATTAACCGCGAAGACGAAGCCGACACAATCTACTATTTGGCGGTCCGGTTACTCTTGGCTGCGCAACAAAAACCAGAAATTGCAGAACAAATAGGTGCTACAGACGTGCTCTTCATTCCCGCAACACGCTTAATACTTCAATATTTAGAATTGATTGCGGATTACTCGGAAGACATGGCTAAAAAAATCATTGACCTCGAAGTTTATCGCCGCAGATTACCGAAAAATGTTATTGAAAAAATCTATCATCTTAGCGAATTAACGCAAACCATTTTCCAGAAAGCTTTGGACTGTGTTTTCACACGTGACCTTAAGGTTGCAAACAGCGTGCTGGAAATGAATAGCGTACTCCAGACAGAGTCTGACAGACTAATGCGGGAAATTCCTGAAATTCCGTATTTGAGAGCAATAATTTCATGCTTAAATAAAATTGCAGACAAAGGCGCTACTATAGCTGACATCGCAATAAACAGGGCGCTGGAACAACCAAGTAAGGAAGTGGAGAACATCATTCGAACAGTAAAACATGTGCGGACTTTGCCATTGACTGTGAAGAAGAAAACTTGACATTCTTTTTGCGTCATAATTACGCCATATTTAGCTTGAGAAGGTTAATATAAACAGAAATAAATAGTATATATAGAAGGTGTGTCATGCACCATGAACGACTTTGAAGAAGCATTACGAAATATAGACATCTTCTGCAAAGTTTTAGTCAATAAGATTGTTGAAAACGAAGAAAACAACGAAATCACCGTTGAGCCAATAGAACATCTCATTTATAAAAAGTACATAATAAGCGAACAAATGGAATCAAATCCTATAAATAGACACTTGATTCCTCTCCCGCAGCTAGACGAGCCCTTAATCGACATTTTCGAAGAAGACAATTACGTTAGAATTTTGATTCAGTGCCGCTGTAAAGACCAAAAAGTAACGCTTCAACCAAACACTGATGGGCTGGAAATTTGCAAAAAAGAATGCCACACGGATGAAGATGGAAGAGAAATATGTGTTGATAAATGTCAAAAGTTAAAAGTGCCTGTTAAGGAACTTCAAATTGAAGAAATAAGAGCTAAATGCAACAATAACGAAGTTTTAGAAGTTACCATACCTAAAACAAAGAACTTGTAGGATAATTTAACTAAATGATTAAAACGATTATTGTGTAGAAGCGCCTTTTCGCCGTATTCTAACTCTGCAGGCTTCTTCTTCAGAACATTTTGAACAGGTATAGACCACATCAAATTCGCTCTTCTCAGGGTCTGAAGGGTTGACGAAGAAAGCAAAGCATTCTTCGCCTTTGCCTATTGTTGCTCCACAACAGTAACACTTATGCTCTTTTAAAGCGACTACTTTCATTCTTCTTCCCGACAGACAAGTAAGAAGCCTTCGCTCTTAACACTTTCCAAAGGCAAAGTAAGAAAATGATGATGCTAGAAAGAACAACGTGGATAATTGGCTTAAGCTTTTGATTTCAGAGCATTTTAAGCAATTTTGTTCAGCACTTTGTCCAATCGTATTTTATGGAAGTCAAGCGCAAGCTCTTTAGGGTCTATTCCTAACGCTAAGCTTAGAAGTTCAGCGTAATGGATAACAGGTATGTTGTATTCTTCTTTGTAAGTGGATTTTATTAGCATTTGTCCAAGGTCTAAAGTTAAGAAGCAGAAGGGACAAAGCGTAACGATGCAGTCGGCACCAGCCTTTGTCGTATTCACTATTTTATCTCGTGCAATAGCCAATGCGACATCGTCAGCATAGCCTCTCAAAAGCCCTCCACAACATTTCAATTTGTTTCGGTACCAGATGCTTTTTGCTCCTAATGCTTCGATTAAATCATCAAAGATGTGTGGACGTTCTGGGTCGTCAAACTTCAAAAGCGCGCTTGGTCTCAACAGGTGGCATCCAGAAAATGACGCTACTTTAAGACTACTCAAATCTTTGACGACGTTTTTCTTTAAGCGTTCTAAACCGACATCGTCCATTAAGACTTTTAAGTAATGTTTTACTTCCTTGGTTCCTTTGAATTCTTTGCCAGCGTTTGACAAGATTTTGTTGACCCTTGCTCTAAGTTTCGAATTTTCTTTCAGCAGGTTATTTGCCATGGCTAGGGATTCGAAACAGCCGGTGCATAATGTTACTATGTCAAGGTCAGCTTCTTCGGCTAAGCAAATGTTATGCGCAGCGATTGCTAGGCTGGTTTCGGTGTCTATAGATTGCAGCGGCGGTGGGGCACAACATGTCATGTTGTCCAAATCGACGAGTCCTATTCCCAGTCTGGTCAGGGCTTTCCTTGCAGAGGCTTCATATTGCGGCTGACGAGCAGGTATGGTGCATCCTAAAAACAGTGCGTAGCTTGTCATTGCGCTCCTTCCTTCTTCCACTGTATTTTATCAAATCCTGTAGCAGTAAGTATCTTTTTCAGCGCGTCCAAGCCTGCTGGTCTAAGCGGTGGTAAGCCATATTCTGGTCTTTTCTTTTCCACAAATTTGGATATTGGAACTATGCGTCCTTCGTTCATCAGTCCAGCTGCAAATTCTGAGTAGATGTTGGGGATGTGTCCTTCTTTGATGGCAATGTTTCTCAATGCGTAGATAACGTCTGCTATTTCGACTTTTTGTGGACACCTTTCTTGACAGTTGTAGCATGAGCTGCACAGCCAAATAGCGTCGCTCGAGAGAACCTCTTGTTTCTGTCCCAATAAGGATAGTCTGATTACGTCTCTAGGATTGTAGCGTTCGGTGACTTTGGCTACTGGACAGCTGCTGGCGCATGTTCCACATTGATAGCATAAAGCAATGGTTTCGCCGCCCAATTGGCTTCTTATTTCGTCAGTAAATGCAGCTTCGGATGTTTTTCGTTCTTTTTCATGCTCCATCCTACTTTCTCCTTCTGCATAACTTACATTAATTGCAGTGGACCTAACTTTTCCAGTCGTTCAGTCATTGTTCGTGCAGCTTCTGCGAATTTGTCGCCTTCGATGAAAACCATATGGAACATTTCTAGACGCTCTGGTTCTATGCCATACTCCTTCAGCAACATTTTTGCGAGGTCTACTTTCTTTTGAGCCTTTTGGCTACCAACTTCGTAATGGCAACCGTCCGTCTTGCATCCTACAACCATGACTCCTTGAGCGCCGTTTTTGAAGGCTTGTAGGAACTGGTGAACTTGCAAGATGCCGGTGCATGGGACTTTCATTACTCTGACGTTGGCTGGATACTGCATCATCGCCATGCCTGAAGAGTCCACGGCTGTATGACCACATTCTGAACAGGTTATAGCGAGAATCAACGGTTTGGATGTTCCGTTCACAGACAATAATGCATTCATTTGGGCGGTCATTTGGTTTGGTCGTGAATGCCGAAGCTCTATGGCGTTAACTGGACATGTGCCAACGCAAATACCACATCCTTCACACTTGAGGTCGGATACTTGCGCAACAAAGTGGTCTTCGTCCTTAGGCACCAGAGTTATCGCGTTAAATGGACAAATGACTGGACAGAACTCGCAGTCTCCGCAGTACTCTTCATTCACGAAGGCTGTTCGTTGGTCTTTGATTATCTTGCCCGTGGACAAGAACTTGGCGGCTTTCACAGCTGCCGAGTGAGCATGCAGAGAGCTTGTCGGAGCGTCTTTGGGGAAGGTTGCGCCTCCGCACAGGTAGATTCCTCTGATTTTGGTTTCTGTTGGTCTCAGTTTGGCGTTGTATTCTTTGAAGAAGCCGTCTTGGTCAAGTTCGATTCCGAGTATTTCGGCAAGTTCTCTTGTGTCTTCTGATGGGACCATGGCTGTAGCTAACACTACAAGGTCGGCTTCGAGTTCAAAGAATCTTCTCAGGATGGCGTCTTCAACATCAACTATTAAGATGTTTCCGTCAGGGTCGTGTGAAATTTCAGTGGGTCTGCCCTTAACGAATTTGATTCCCATTTCTCTGGCTTTTTCGTAGTAGTATTCATGTTCTCTTCCAGTGGTTCTGATGTCGATGTAACAAATTGTAATGTCCGTGTCTGGATAAGCAGATTTGATCAGCATTGCGTTCTTCAAAGATATCATACAGCATATGCTTGAGCACCACGGATTCCATCGGCGGTCACGTGAGCCAACACATTGGATGAAAACTATTCTTTTAGCAGGTTTTCTGTCTGAGGGTTTGATAATTGCGCCGTTTGTAGGTCCGAAACCGTCAATCATTCTTGCGAGTTCAAGGTTTGTTATTACGTCGGGATATTCGCCGTAGTGATATTCCTTTATCACGCTTGGGTTGTATTCTTGGAAGCCTGTTGCAACAATTATTCCGCCGACGTTGAGCGTTACCTTCTCGGTTTTTTGGTTTAGCTTAACAGCCTTTGTGGGGCAGATTTCAACACATTTAGCGCATTCTTGGAATTTACAAGCACTTTCGTCGATTACGTAGACTGGCGGATGAACCGGCGGAGTGTTTATGTAAATTGCCTTTCGTGTTTTCAGCTTCGCGTTATATTCATCTGGCACCTCTACCGGGCAAACTGTCGTGCAAAGGTCACAGCGAACACATTTAGATTCATCAACGTAGCGTGGTTTCTTCTCAACTGTAACTTTGTAGTTTCCAGGAGTTCCTTCAACCTTGACTACTTTTGAGTTGGTTAATATGTTTAGGTTTGGAATTTCCGAGAATCCAGAGCGGTACACGCATTTTCTTGAAGTGTGAGTTATAGCTTTCACGTCAGACGCTGGAGACTGTATGCAGATGGCACAGTCGTCGGTTGGGAAGAATCTTCCAGCGCGAGCTGCCAGACCGCCGAGAAATGGAGCTTTCTCAACAAGATGCACTTCGAATCCCAAATCAGCCAAATCTTCGGCTGCTTGTATCCCAGCGATTCCGCCGCCTATCACAAGAACAGATTTGACGGCTGGAAACTCCAGTTTCTCCAATGGTTCGAGAAGTTTTGCACGTTCAATGGCAGCTAAAAGCATAGCTTTAGCTTTTTCTGTGGCTTCTGATGGCGTGTCTCGGTGTGGCCATGCGCAGTGGTCTTTGAGGTCTATGACTTCCACTAGGTATGGGTTAAGTCCAGCTTCTTCTGCGGCTTTTACGATTGCTATTTCGCTCAGTTTGGGGAGACTTTCAGCGACGACTAGTCGGTTTATTTTTTTGCTTTTGATGGCGTCTACGATGGTTTTTAGCCCTTCGCCTCTCCAGAACTCGTTTCCTTTCACAACAAGAGCTACGCCTGAAACTTTCTTCACGTGTTCTGTTAGAGCTTTGAAATCCAGTATTTCAGAGAGTTGCTTTCCACAATCGGATAGAAACACTCCAACTTTTACTTCTTCCATTGTTAATCCCTCACCTTCTCAACTTTTTTACTAAACGCTTTTCGCTATCGTAAATTTCAACTTCAAGCGGCATCTCGCCAACAGCAAAGTGCGTAGCACAAGCAAAGCATGGGTCATAAGCCCTGAAAGCCATTTCAACCATGTTCAATATTCCATCGCTGACTTTGCCATTGCGTATCAGACCCGTTGCCGCATTCTTTATTGACATGCAAATGCCAGGCGCATTGTGAGTCGTAGCCACTATCAAGTTGACTTTTTTGGCTAAAGCTTTCTCGTCAAGTATGTAATGGTGAATAAGTGTTCCTCTCGCTGCTTCCACAATGCCGACGCCTTCTCCGGGTTTTCCAGGCTTGTTCTTAATGTCCTTCTTCGTTATGTCCGGATCTGTTACCAGCTCCAGTGCACGTTCTGTAGCGTATAAAAGCTCAATTAATCGTGCCCAGTGAAAAGCTAGTGTGGCGTGGACGGGTTTGCCGCCGAGTGTTTTGTACATTCTCTTGTATTCTTCATTTGCCAAGGGCGTTGCCATGCCTTCAGCGGCATTCAATCTGCCTAAAGGTCCAACACGGTAAATGCCGCTTTCCACTCCGTCAACGAACCCGTTCCATCCAACTTTCTTTAGATATGGCAGTTTGACGTATGTCCATGGTTCAACGTGTTCCTCGATGGTGTCTAAGTATTCTGAAGGGGCAAATTTCACGAATTCTTTCCCGTTCGGGTCTACTACTCGAACTTTGCCGTCATAGAAGTTCACGTGGTTGTTTTTGTCAACAGTTCCCATGTAATAGGTTTTAAGCGTGTAGGGCTCGCTTTTGATTAGGTTCACGTAGTCAGCGTTTTTGAGAACTATATCGTCAAAGAGTTTCAGGCTAAACTTTGCAAACTCCACGCAGCTTCTAACCATCGTTTCTATTTCTCGCCGCTCTTCCTCAGACAAAGCCTTAGCGATTCCGCCGGGCACGCAAGCGCTCACAGGATGGGTGGGTCTTCCGCCGAGCATGCCGGTTATTTTTTGCCCATAAGCTCTATGCTTAATGACTTCTTTGCCGATTTCTAAGCCGGCCTTTTCTATTACGCCGAGAACGTTTCTTTTTGCTGGTGGAGCATCGGGTCCCACTACGAAGTCTGGACCGCCTAAGAAATAGAAGTGTAAGATGTGGTCGTAAATGAAGTAGGCGACATACTCTAGCTCTCTTAGTTTTTTGGCTGTTTCTGTTGGTTCCACGTTAAACGCTGCGTCTAGGGCTTTGGCGCTTGCCATGTGATGAGCAACTGGACATACACCGCAGATTCTCGTGGTTATTATGGGCAGGTCCTCGGCTCTTCTTCCTTCGCAGAACTTTTCGAAGCCTCTGAGTTCTGGAACTTGGAAGTAAGCGTTTTCCACGTCGCCTTTGTCGTTTAGGAATATTGTTATTTTTCCGTGACCCTCAAGCCGAGTGATTGGGTTGATTACTATTTCTTTCATTTCATTATTTTCCTCCGCAATATCGAGTTGGCAAGAGAATACTTGTAGAAAGTTCCAACGGGGTCAACAATCTTTTCAATAACGCTTGGGTCTGTGGCTATGGATGCCAGAGCACTTATCGTTGCGGCTCCTTGGTCGCTTACGCGTGGTGCTGGACCACCACAGCCAGTGCATGGTATGTTCACTTTTGGGCATTGTGCGCCGCATCCTGCGCGTGTTGCGGGTCCCATGCATATTACTTGTTGGTCCCAGAAGCACGTTTTGAAGTCATCGTCTATTTCGTAGATTCTTTTTATTTCGTGGAGTTTTCGGTCTTTCTTTTCTCTTGGGCATTCGTCGCAGACTGCCTTTGTCGGGAGGAGGCTGGAGCCTTTTGGCGGGAGTTTGCCGCTTGCGATTGCTTCGAAGGCTTGGAGTATGCTGGGTATTGGCGGTGGACATCCAGATAAGAAATAGTCAACGTCTACGGTTTGGGCTAAAGTTTTCACAGTGTCGTAAAATTTTGGTAGTTCAAGTTCTCCTTCTTTTATTTTGAGGTGAGTTTGAGGGGTTACGGATTGAGGGTTTTTAGTTGACGGAGTTTCAAAGTAAGCGCGTTCGAAGATTTTTTCTTTATTCCAGAGGTTTCCTAGTCCTATTACGCATCCGTCGCAGGCGCATGAACCGAAAGCCACGAGAAGTTTCGACTTTTTTCTTAGAAGTTTTGCCATGTGTTCGTTTTCTTCTGTTCTTATGGCGCCGTTGAAGAAGCAAACGTCTATGCTTTTGTCGGGCATGGCTTCGACGTCTTTGTATTTTATGTCCATGGCTACGGGCCAGAAAACAATGTCAGCGATTTGTATGACGTTAAGGATTTTTTCGTTGATGTCTAAAACTGCAATTTCGCAGCCTCCGCAGCTTGCAGCCCAATAGAAGGCAACTTTAAGCTTGTTCATTTTGTCACCTGTTTGGGGTTATTTTGATGAAAGAATATGATAATTGCAGCTTCTATAATTTAAATTTAGCCATTAGTAAATAGAAAAATGATTGTTAAGCTCCATGCGTTAAGCTTAATTTAAAGGTTGGCGCGTTTTTAGGCAATCGTTGCTTCGCGGTTTTCCGCTTCTTTCTGTTTAACTTGTTCAGATTGAGGCTTTGCTTGCTCTGGTGTTTGTTCCATGATCTTCGGTTCTTTGCATTTGGCGGTTTCTTCTTCTTTGAGGTTAAGCGTGCCTTTGACTGTGCCGTCTTCCATGTACTTCAGCGTGAAGCCCATTTTGCGCGTTAGGTTAATGGCTCGGTGGTTGTCTGGCAACATTATCGCGTATAGCGTTTCGATTTTCATGTCCTTGCATATGTCGATTGTGTAGTCAACCATTTTTGTTCCTAAGCCGAGTCCTTGCCATGGATCTGCGATTATAAACGCGATTTCGCCGGCTTTTCCGTCTGGTTCGATGCTTACGCGGACGACGCCTAGGATTTTTCTGCGTCCTTCTTCGGTTAGTTCGGCGATTATGGCGATTTCGCGGTCGTAGTCGATGTTGCAGTAGCGTACTCGCATTTCATGCGGTGTGTCTTTAATTATTTGGAAGAAGCGGTAGCGTATGGATTCTTCGCTGAAGTTTTGGAACATTTCCAGCCATAAGGGTTCATCTTCTGGTTTTATTGGTCTTAAAAGCACAATGCGTCCGTCACGCATTCGCCACAGAGTCTCGTATTTCTTTGGGTATGGGCTTATGACCAAGTGTTGGTGGGGCTCGATTTTTTGAAAGACGCGTTCTTTGTCTATGAGTATGCGTGCGTCTATGGCGCAGGCGTCTTTTTCGTTTATGAAGAGCGGGTTGATGTCGATTTCTTTTATTTGTGGAAAGTCAATGAGCAGTTGGGAGAAGCGCACGATGATTTCTTCGAGGAGTTTGATGTTGGCTGGCGGCACGTTTCTGTAGCCTTTTAGAAGCTGGTATACTTTGGTTTCTTCCATCATCCGCCTCACCAGTGTCTGGTTCAAGGGTGGCAGTTCCAAGGAGAAGTCTTTGAAAAGTTCCACGCCGACGCCGCCCATGCCGAAGAGGATTACTGGTCCAAAGAGCGGGTCGGTTTTGGCGCCGAGTATCACTTCGTAGCCTCGTTTGTTTATCATTTTTTGAACCGTTATGCCTTGGATTTCAGCGTTGGGGTTGTAGGCTTTGGCGTTTTTTATGATGGTTTCGTAGGCTTCTCGGAGTTCGGTTTCGTTTTTTAGGTCGAGGATTACGCCGCCAGCGTCTGTTTTGTGGGTTATTTGTGGTGAGAGAATTTTTAGAACCACTGGGTAGCCGATTTGCGAAGCGCATGAGACCGCTTCTTCTGGTGTTTTGGCAACCATTGTTTTTACTACTGGAAACTCGTAGTATTCGAGTAGCTTTTTAGCCTCAGCTTCGTTTAGGAGTTCACGATTTTCTATGGCGGCGTTTCGAATTATGGTCATTATTGGACGTTTTGGCGGAGATGCGTCGACTGGAAGCTCTTCTGGCGTTTCGTAGATTAGTTCCAGATTGCGTTTGTAGTTGTACATGTAGAGGTAGGTTTTGATTGCTTGTTCTGGCGTACTGTATGTTGGAATGCTGTTTTGGTTTAGGATGCTGTTCGCGTTTTCTACGGAACCTCGTCCCAAGAAGGAGGTTAGGATTGTCTTGTTTTGGTAGCCTCTATTTTTCACCACTTCCGCTATGGATTGCGCGATTTCTTCGGGTTCAGCCACGGCTTGAGATGTGTAGATGATTAGGATGCCGTCCACGTTTTCGTCGTTTAAGCAGGCTTCAACAACTGCCTTGTAGCGGTCTGCGTGAGCGTCTCCTAGAATGTCGATTGGGTTTCCATGGCTCCAGTAAGGTGGTAAGAAGCTGTTGAGATAATCCATTGTTTTTGGGCTTAGCTTAGCGAGTTTTCCGCCTCTTGCTATTAACGCGTCAGTAGCCATCACGCCCGGTCCGCCGGCGTTTGTGATTATGGCGAGATTTGGTCCTTTTGGCAGGGGCTGCATGCCTAAAACTTCGGCGGCGTTGAATAGGTCTGCGATTTCTTCGACGCGTACCATGCCTGCGCGTTTGAATGCTGCGTCGTATATGTTGTCTTCGCCTGTGAGTGAGCCTGTGTGGCTGGCAGCGGCTTTTGCGCTTTCTGTGAATTTGCCTGCTTTTACTACGATTATGGGTTTAGTGCGTGCGAAGTGGCGGGCTGCGCTTAGGAATTTTCGTGCGTTTGTTATGCCTTCTATGTACATGAGGATGCTGCGGGTTTTTGGGTCTGTTCCGAAGTAGTCGATGAGGTCGCCGAAGTCTACGTCTATCATTGAGCCGACTGAGACGAAGTTGCTGAAGCCTATGTTTTCGTGGATTGCCCAGTCAAGTATTGCTGCGCCGAGCGCGCCGGATTGGCTGATGAAGGCGATGTTGCCGGGTTTAGGCATTTTGCTTATGAAAGTTGCGTTTAAGTTTATGCTTGGGCGGATTATGCCTAAACAGTTTGGTCCGATGATGCGTAAGCCGTATTTGCGTTTTATTTCGGTTATTTTATCTTCTAAGGCTTTGCCTTCTGCGCCAATTTCTTTGAAGCCCGCGCTGATTATGATTATACCTTTTATTCCCGCTTTGCCGCATTGTTCGACTACGTCTGGGACAGTTTTGGCTGGAGTGGCAATAACAGCCAAATCGACTGTTTCTGGGATTTGGTCAACAGACTGGTAAGCCTTTAGACCCATTATTTCGGGTTTGCGAATGTTAACGGGGTAGACTGTGCCTTCAAAACCAAGTTGGGTAAAATTTTTCATTAGCGCATAGCCGACTGTGCCTTCTTCGTCGCTTGCGCCGATTATGGCGACGCTTTGAGGGTTAAAAATCTTGTCAAGATGCAAGGTAACCAAGACCGATAACCGTCCAGATAATTGGTGAGTCGGCAGCAGAAATTAAAACTTTGCGACTTAATACTACAACTTTCATTTGAAGAACTTGTTTCTTTTTGCACTTAACAATAGATTATTCAGAATAGGACTGAAAGCGAGTGGGTTAACATGCGCAAGTATTAAAAATCAATCGTGCGAAAGATACTGGAATGATGTGTTATGAAAAGAAAAATCGTTCTCACCCTAACACTAACAATACTGCTATCCACTCTACTATACATGAAATTCATTTCAACAAACCCGGCAAACGCCACAAAAACAACCATACAACTCTTATGGACAAACCCCATGCAAGTACACGACGTAGCAGTTTCAGCCGACGGCAACTACCTAGCCGCAGTAAATGACACAGGCTTATGCTATTTTGACGCGGACAGTCCAAACCCAATATGGTCCTACCAGCCAGAAGTAGACACGCTCCTATCCGTGGCGATATCGGCTGACGGCGACTACGTCGTAGCAGGCGACACCAACGGCTACCTGCATTACTTTAACCAGTCAACTCAAAGAACCGGCAGCCAAACCACGCCGACATGGACAAGCATCGGCATGGGTCCAGGCCCAGTAGAGAAGGGCACTTTGGATATGTCGGCAAACGGCAACTACACGGTAGTAGGCGGAACAGGCATAAGCATATGGTACTACGCCGGATGCACAGCACGAACAGGGTCAGGCCAAACCCCAACATGGAACTGCATGGCAGGCGTAAGCGACTACCGCACTGTTCACATTTCACCAAACGGTAAATATGTAGCAGGTGGTGGAACAGGCTTCGAAGGCGGATTTGTAATCTTCTTCAAAGACGCAGACACGCTCGAAGGAAATCCATCGCCAACTTGGATGTCACAGAGTCAACTACCCAACTTAATAACGGAACTAGCACTGTCAGATGATGGTTACGCAGTAGCAGCAATAGACGAGGGACCCATCCCATCAACCCTATATTACTGGGCAAACGCCACAAACCTCACAGGCGACCCAGACCCAACATGGACAAATCCAGGCTCATTCAGCTGCGTAGACATTAGCGGCAACGGCAACACGGTGGTAACTGGAGGAATCAACCTAACTAGCGTGCATTACTGGGCAAACGCCAGAACACGCGAAGGAACACAAACCGAAGACTGGGTCAACCTAACTGAAATAAACATTTATGATGTGGCAATAAGCAAAGACGGAAGCATAATGGTAGTTCCAACCATGGACCCCTTGTCAGGTGATTATTCAGCCTACTTCCTAACGGCAGACAGCAACATCATAGGCAATATTACACTGCCGGAACTTGCAAAAATGGTTTCAATGTCCACAGCCGGCACAACAGTAGCCATGGCAGGACCGGGCTACGATAGCCTATACCTATTCAAAATAGAAACAGACTCAACCCCGCCCTCAATAAACGATGTTTACCAACAACCAGACAAAAACAATGTGTATCCAACTGACACGGTAATAGTCTTCGCCAACGTAACAGACGACCAAAGCGGAGTAAAACAGGTAACATTAAACTATACCACCGGCAATGGAACATGGTTCACCCAAACAATGGAGTTTTACATATCAGACATCTGGAACACTACAATACCAGCCTTCTCATACTGCACAACCATAACCTACATAATCATAGCAGAAGACAACGCCAACAACATAAGAACAACTGAAGGAATGGGATTCGCATTGTCATACCACGTCATCCCAGAATACACGCTTCCAACGCTTATGCTGTTACTCACCCCAGCAACGCTACTGCCAACCGTAGCCTACAAAAGAAAAAGAAAACAATAACACACTCCATTTTTTCATTAAAACATCCAATCAATATAGTGCACATTAAAAACACACAATTCACCACAAAACCCTAACCACAGTTTCAACCTATTTATAAGGGGGGCTATAACTTCCGCGAAGCACAGAAGAGAACACAACATCTAAACATTCAACTTCTGCCTTATCGCATTCCGCTTATCTTCCGCTAAAGGTCCAAACTTCTTAATCCTATCCGTAAACATCGAAAACAACTCTGCAGCCTTCTTGTAAACCGGCAAGGGCACATAACTGTACCGCACACGCATACTCTCAACGCCAAACTGCGCTAACTCCCGACCCAACTCAATCATCCGCTTCTTCGTAAACTTCTCATCAATCTCCTCGCTGCCCTCAATCACCAAAACACCATCCGCGCCAAAAGCAAACGCGCTCAACAAATGCTTCTTACCCAAAATAGCCGTGGAAGGAACCGCAACAATCCTTATGTTTTCTGGATAATTCGCCCTGTCCAAACCCAAAAAGTCCATACCCGTATAACCAACATTCTTATCCACAAACGCCACAACCCGCACTTCACCAATAGCCTTATCCGCAAGCACACCACGCAACTGCGCAAAAATCTGCCTACTCGTCGAATTCTTGAAATCAATCGCCTCCACTGGACAAACAGGAATACAAGCACCACAGCCAATACACTGAAACGGGTCAATTTTCGCTTTACCATCCACCATAGCTATCGCATTAACTGGACAAACAGGCACACACGCCTGACAACCATTACACAAATCCGCAATCACAAACGCCTTTTCAGGACTAGTCGTCACGTAATCACTCTTCAAAAACAAAGCAGCCTTAGCAGCAGCCCCCAAACCATCACTAACCGTGTCCCGCACATCCTTCGGACTCAAAGCACAACCACAAGCATAAATTCCCGTAACAAGCGAATCAACAGGGTCAAGCTTCGGATGCTTCTCAGTTATGAAACCGTCCTCGCCAATCGAAACCTTCATCTTATCCGCAAGCTCCTTCAACCCAGCCGGCGGAACCATCGGCGTCGCCAAAGCAACCATATCAAACTCCGCTTCGCCAACTTCGCCAGTCAACGTGTCCTCAGCCTGAACAATCAGCTTACCGTTGCTGTTATTCTTGAAAACTTCCGCCACTTTTCCACGAATAAAAGTAACACCCGCTTCCTGATCACGCCAATACAAATCCTCGTAGCCCTTCCCAGTCGCCCTAATATCCGTATAATAAATTGTAACGTCAATACCCAACATTTTCTTCAAAACAAAAGCTTGCTTCAACGCGTACATACAACAAATGCGGCTACAATAAGGAATATACTTCTTATCACGCGAACCCGCACACAAAACAATCGCCACACGCTTAACATCACTACCATCCGCACGCTTAACATACCCGCCAGTTGGGCCAGTTGCAGAAACGAGCCGCTCCAAATCCATCATTGTTATAACGTCTTTGTAAGTGCCATAGCCCAACGTCTCCAGCTTATGCGCATCATAAAGCTGATAACCAGTAGCCAAAATTATGCCGCCAACTTTCAACTCAACGGTTTGACCAGCATCATCTATGTTTATGGCTTTAGCAGGGCAAAGCTGCTCACATTTTCTGCATTTGTTACACGCCTCAAAATCTATCGCGTAAGCAGACGGAACAGCCTGTGGAAATTCAATGTAAGCCGCCTTTCTCTTCGACAAACCTTCATTAAACTCGTCCGGAACAGAAATCGGACAAACTTTCGCGCACACGCCGCAGCTTCTGCACTTCTGAACGTCAACACCACGAGGTTTCATAAACACTTTAACATTGTAATTGCCAGGACGCCCACTAACTTCCTGCACTTCAGCATAAGTAAGTAAATTAACATTCGGGTTCCTCCCAACTTCAGCCATCCTCGGTGTCAAAATACACTGGGCGCAATCCAAAGTTGGAAAAACCTTCGTCAACTTCGCCATGTTCCCGCCAATACTCGGCTTACGCTCTACAAGGTGAACTTTATAACCCAAATAACCAAGCTCAAGCGCAGCCGTAATCCCAGCAATCCCACCGCCCACAATGAGAATTTCCCGCGAACCCTTCTCGCTTATAGTTTCTAAAGGCTCAAGCTCCTTACTCCGCTCATAACCACCTCTAATCAAGCTTATCGCTTTCTTTGTAGCTTCTTGCGATGGGTGTGGACCCATAACCCAAGAATCTTGCTCTCGAATATTCACAAACTCGAGCATGTACGGATTTAATCCAGCTCTTTCCAGCACGCTCTGAAAAGTAGCAAGGTGCATACGTGGCGTGCAGCTAGCGACTACAACTCTGTCCAAATTCTCTTTTTTTATGGCGTCAATAATCATTTCTTGGGCTGGTTTTGAGCACAAATACTTGTGATATTTGGCTACCGCTACGTCTTCCCAACTTTTAATTGCCTCAATAACCGCTTTAACGTCAACAACATCGCCTATGTTCCCGCCACATTCACAGACGAAAATGCCGATTCTCGGCGTTTTCTTCTCCATTCTGGGCAATCTCCGCTTTCCATGATACGTTTTAGATGATACAAGGGAAAACACTTATTAAAAATCTTATGCCCCCATTTAGTTAAAAGTGATGTTGAACATGAACGCTCAAGAACTCACGCAGAAACACAAACTTCTCGAATGCATACAATGTGGAACATGCACTGGAAGCTGCCCAGTAGCAAGAAAAGCTAACCTGAACGTTAGAAAGTACATGCGCGAGGTTGCCACGCTTGGCAAGTTGACGATTCATGCACAGAATGAGTTGTGGAGTTGCACGACATGCTCCACATGCGGCGTACGATGCCCAAAAGAGATAAACCCATATGAATTCTTAATCGACATTCGCAGCATGGCTGTTGAAGAAGGACAAATCGCACCGACAATTCGCGATGCATTAGAAAGCATATTCAAAAATGGCAACCCTTGGGCAAGAATACGGAATAAACGTTCAGAATGGAGTCAAGGCTTGAATCTTAAACATGTTTCCCAAGGCGCAGAAGTTCTCTATTATGTTGGTTGCACGTCAGCCTATGACCTAAGAATTCAAAATGTAGCCAAAAGCCTCGTGGCGTGTTTCCAGAAAGCGGGGTTAAACTTTGGCGTGTTAGGTGATGAGGAAACCTGTTGCGGAAGCGAAGTCTACGGCATGGGCGAAAAAGGCTTATTTGAATTCCTTGTTGAAGAGAACATGAAAATTTTCAACAAATACAACGTAAAGCAAGCTGTCACAAGCTGTCCTCACGGTTTTCACGCGTTCAAAAACAGATATAACCAAACAAGCGTTGAAGTGCAACATCACACGCAACTGCTTGCGAAGTTGATTGACGAGAAAAAACTAATCTTCACAAAAGAAGTCAACAAAAAAGTAATCTATCACGACCCATGCTTCCTCGGAAAACAGAACAACATATACGAAGAACCACGCAAAGTCATCGAAAGCGTGCCAGGAGTTAAACTAATAGAGTTTGACCGCTCAAGAGCCAGAAGCCTATGTTGTGAAGGTGGTGGCGGAAGACTTTGGGTTGACATTCCAGGTCCGCGCTTAGCAGAAATCCGAGTTAAGGATGCTGTTGAGGCTGGGGCGGAGATTTTGGCTGTGGCGTGTCCATTCTGTTTACTGACTATTGAAGATGCTGTTAAGACGACTGGAAATGAGGGTAAAATTCAAATAATGGACGTAGCGGAACTGCTTGCTTTGGCGATTTAGTTTCTCTTTTGTAATCTTATAGTTGGATATTTCAGAAAATTCTGAATTTTCCAAAAAGTCTAAATATGTCAACTGCCATTTCTCTCGAGTGAACAATATGACTCGCAATGTTGGATGCTGCAAAGTCGACGCGGTAGTTACAGTCGATTCTAAAGGACAAATCGTTCTACCAAAAGACTTGAGAGAAAAAGCCAAACTGAAACCAAATGATAAATTGGCAGTCATAGGATGCGAACGTGACGGCGAAATATGCTGCTTCATGTTGGTCAAATCCGAAGACCTTGGAAGCACAATAAAGAATATGCTTGGACCCATGTTGAAAGATATTTTTCAAACAGGAAGTGGTTGACTTGAAAGAAGAAGAAATTAGAAAGATTGTAAGGAAAAGCTACGCTAAAGCAGCTAAAAGAGAATCTTGCTGCTGCAATTCGGAATGTAATGAGAATCATGAGAAAATTGGCTATAGCAAAGCAGAACTGGAAACAATTCCTGAAGGCGCCGCTTTCAGTCTTGGATGTGGACACCCTGTAGCGCTTGCATCGCTTAAGGAAGGCGAAACAGTTCTTGACCTTGGTTCTGGCGGTGGACTTGACTGTTTTCTTGCCGCAAAAAAAGTTGGAGAAAAAGGACGCGTCATCGGTGTTGACATGACGCCTGAAATGATTGACAAGGCAAGGGAAAACTGCCGACAGGGCAGATATAAAAACGTGGAGTTTCGGCTTGGAGAAATTGAAAATCTTCCAGTTGCAGACAACACTGTCGACGTTATCATTTCAAACTGCGTCATTAACCTTTCACCAAATAAAAAGAGAGTTTTCGAAGAAGCCTTTAGAGTGCTAAAGCCAGGCGGAAGATTGATGATTTCTGACATTGTCTTGCTGAAAGAGTTGCCTAAAAAGATAAAGGAAAACGAACAAGCGTATGTTGGCTGCATTTCCGGAGCAGTTATGAAAGAACAATACCTCGAAGTAATCAAAAACGTAGGCTTTCAGGACGTAAAGGTAGTTGAAGAGGCGCTTTTCCCAATAGATTTCGTGATTAATAACCCATCCACAGAAGCCATCATGAAAGATTATGACATATCTTTGGAAGAAGCGAAAGAATATGCCGGCTCAGTCGCAAGCATTAAAGTCTACGCCGTAAAACCAAAATAACCAACGTGACCTCTGCGAAGACTTCATAAACCACAACCTTCAGACTATTGCTCTCGGGAAATACACATGGAAAACTGGGAATTGATAATCATCGGCGCCGGTCCGGCTGGACTTGCCGCTGGAATCTACGGCGCAAGAAGCGGCTTAAAAACGCTAATTTTAGAAGGAAAGATGGCTGGAGGCACCGCTGCAGATGCCCCATTAATCGAGAATTATCCAGGATTCCAAAGCATAAATGGAATGGAACTGGCGCAGAAGATGGCAGCGCATTGTAGAAGCACAGGCGTGATAATCCGTGAATTCGAAAGCGTGATTGGCTTGGACCTTAAAGGCGAGAAGAAAATCGTGAAAACCAACAGAGCAATTTACGAGGCAAACGCTGTTATTATTGCGTCTGGTTCACATTATCGCGAACTCAACGTTCCAGGCGAAAAGGAGTTTCGCGGAAGAGGTGTAAGCTATTGTGGAATCTGTGACGGTCCATTGTTCAAGGGTAAACGTGTTCTTGTAGTTGGTGGTGGAAACTCCGCGGTTATGACTGCTTTATATCTTGCAGGACTTGCGTCTGAAGTTAAAATTGCTCATCGCAGAAGCGAATTTCGCGCTGAAGAAGCTCTTGTTAAAGATTTGGTTGCGAAAAAGAACATTGAAATCTTATGGAATACTGAATTGAAGGAAATTCAAGGCGAAAAGCTGGTTGCAAAAGTGATATTGTTTAATAATCAAAATGGCGAAACTCGAGAGATGGCAATCGATGGCGTTTTCATCCAAGTCGGCGAAGACCCAAACAGTCAATTGGCAAGGGAGGCTGGTGTTGAAGTTGACGAAGAGGGCTACATTAAAATCGACATTTTCCAGCGCACCAATGTTTCTGGAGTTTACGCTGCAGGAGACGTTACAAATCATCCCATTAAGCAGGTTGGAGCTGCTGTTGGTCAGGGCATAACGGCTGCGTTAGAAGCTTACGGTTTCATTAAAAGACCATATTACAAAAAATAGGGAATGCTGCAAAACTATTATATCGTTCCGAATCTATTTTGAAGATTTCTAAGCGCAGTTGACACGTTAAGGAACTAAAAATAATTGGCATTGGAGAAGTGTCGGGATGAATGAAAAATGCGTTGCTGCAGTAACCATCAATCAAGATTATTGTAGCCGCTGTTCAATTTGTCATTCAGTCTGTCCATATGAAGCGATAACACGGGATGCTGAGACAGGCAAAGTTGAGATAAACATACAGAAATGCCAAGTCTGCGGTATATGCTATAGTGCTTGTCCAGTTTTTGCGATTGAAATGGTTTACTATGATTACAATACGCTAGTAGATTACGTGGATTGCGTGCGGAAAAAGGCTAAGAGCGACACGCTTGTTTTGATGTGCCGTGGAAACTCGCCTTCAACGTGTGAAGTTGAAGAAATCTTGGCTGAGCAAGGCTTAAGCGTCAAGGATTATGTTCCTTTACGTTTGCCGTGTTCTGGGCGTGTTCCCACAGAATTCATTTTTAAAGTTTTAAAATCCGGCATTAAAAATGTTGTTTCGGTTCAATGTGAAGATGCATTCTGCCGTTTTAAGGAAGGCACTAAGATTAACACGAGACGGCTTCTTTTGAGCAAAAACGTGCTTGAACAGTTAGGTTTCAGCAAAGATGCCGTAAAGGTTGTGAAGTATTCTCGGAAGGTTATCTACGAAACCGAAAAATGTGTAGGTTGCGACAAATGCGTTTTCATATGCCCATACGCTGCCATTGAAGCGGAACCTTTTGCGACTCCCAAAATACTTTATGATTACTGCATGGGTTGCGGTGCTTGTCAGCTTGTTTGTCCACATCACGCTATTCAAGTTAAAGGTTTCGAGTTTGAAAATGTTCTGAAACGTTATGAAGAATCTGCTAAAAAACTGAAGGCCGAAGGCAAAGCACCAGTTATCTTGGTGTTTAGTTGTCAGTGGTCAGAGTTTAAAGCTTTAGATGACCCTGAAAGCGAGCTTTTCAAGAAGCGAAATGCTATAGTATTGGAGGTTCCATGTTTTAAGGCGCTTGACCCAGTGCATGTTGTTAACGCTTTGCAGAACGGCTTTGACGGTGTAATGGCGGTCGTGTGCTCTGCAGAAGACTGCAAACTGCAAGAAGGGCGTGACACGGCGGAAAGAAACATGGCAGTGCTGAAGGATGCTTTGAGGAAGACGGGTTGGCAGGAGCGTTTCATGCTTTTTGAAGCGTCTCCAAGGTGTGTGGGTGACTTTAACCAAAAGTTGGATGAGTTTTGGAAACAGATTACGGCTTTGCCGCCTTTGAAACTGGTGAATGTGGAGGCTTAATGGATGTATAAGATTTTGAAGAATGAAGAGTTAGCTCCAAAGATTAAGTTGTTTGAGGTTTATGCTCCAGAAATGGCTGAAAAGGCTAAACCTGGACAATTCATTATCGTGATTGTTGACGAGAAAGGCGAACGTGTCCCGCTTACCATTGCTGATTACGACGCGAAAAAAGGGACGATTTCTTTCGTTTTTAACGAAGTTGGCAAATCCACTAAGCAGCTGGGGCTTTTGAAGGAAGGCGACAGTGTATGGAATATTACTGGTCCGCTTGGCAATCCTTCAGAGATTAAACTTTTTGGGCGGGTTTTGTGTGTTGCAGGCGGTGTGATGATTGCGCCTATGCGTTTGCAGGTTAAGGCGTTACGTGATGCGGGTAACAGTGTTGTCACGGTTATTGGTGCACGAATTAAGGATTTGCTTTTCTACGAGGATGAGATGAAAGCGTTAAGCGACGAGTTTTACGTGGCAACTGACGACGGTTCTAAAGGTTTTAAGGGCTTAGATTTTCTGAAGGATGTTCTCGCCAAGGAGAAATTTGACCGCTGTGTGGTTATGGGTCCTGTTGTTATGATGAAGAACGTCAGCGAAATCACGAAGCCTTTTGGCATTCCAACAGTTGTGACTTTGACGCCTATCATGGTTGATGGCATGGGAATGTGTGGCGTTTGCAGAGTTACTGTTGGTGGAAAAATGATGTTTGGATGTGTTGACGGTCCAGAGTTTGATGGGCACAAGGTGGATTTTGACGGTTTAATTAAGCGTCAACGCATGTTTTTGCCAGAAGAGCGTTTAAGCTCGCTTTTATGGGAGCTGCATGGAGGTTGCCATTGTGGCGGAAAGTAAGCCTAAACCCAAGATTAAGAAGGAAGCCGTGCCGATTCCCAAGCAGAAGCCTGAAGAGCGTAGGCGAAATTTTAACGAGGTTGCTTTAGGTTACACGGAAGAGCAGGCGCTTGAAGAAGCAAACCGTTGTTTGCAGTGTCCAAAACCGCAGTGCATTAGCGGCTGTCCGGTGGAGATTGAAATTCCAGCTTTTATCAAATTGTTGCGTGAAGGCAAGTATGAGGAAGCGATAGCGAAGATTAAGGAGAAAAACTCTCTGCCAGCTATTTGCGGGCGTGTTTGTCCTCAGGAAGAGCAGTGCCAAATGAAGTGTGTTGTTGGAAAGGTTGGTGAGCCAGTTAGTATTGGGCGTTTGGAACGGTTTTTGGCTGATTGGGAAAGAAAACGTGGCTTCAAGATTCCAGAAATTGCGAAGCCGACTGGCAAGCGCGTTGCAGTTATTGGTGCTGGTCCTGCTGGTTTGACGGTTGCCGCGGATTTAGCTAAGCTTGGACATAAAGTGGTGATTTTTGAGGCTTTGCATTTGCCTGGTGGCGTTTTGGTTTATGGCATTCCGGAGTTTCGTTTGCCGAAGAGTATCGTGCAGGCGGAGGTTGATTACATTCAGCGGTTGGGTGTGGAGCTTAAGCTTGGCTTTTTGGTTGGGCGGACTTACACGATTCCGGAGTTGTTGAAGGAGAGGGGTTTTGACGCGGTTTTTATTGGAACGGGTGCGGGTTTGCCAGCGTTCATGAATGTGCCTGGTGAGGATTTGGGTGGGATTTATAGTGCGAACGAGTTTCTGATTCGTGTTAACCTTATGAAATCTTATGCGTTTCCATGCTATGACACGCCTATTCGCATTGGGAAGCATGTGGTTGTTATTGGCGGCGGCAACGTAGCCATGGACAGCGCGCGTTCTGCTTTGCGTTTGGGTGCTGAGGAAGTTTGCATTGTTTATAGGCGTTCACGGGAGGAGCTGCCAGCAAGGAAAGAAGAGATTGAGAATGCAGAAGAGGAAGGTATAATCTGTAAGTTTTTGGCTGCACCTTTGCGGTTTATCGGCGACGAGAAGGGTTGGGTTAAGCAGATGGAGTGTATCTGCATGGAGTTGGGTCCGCCGGATGATAGTGGTAGGCGTAGACCAGTACCTGTTAAGGGCAGCGAGTTTGTTATGGATACTGACACGGTGATTGTTGCGATTGGGAGAACGCCTAACCCGATTATTCAGCGTACCACGGAAGGGTTGCAGGTGACGAAGTGGGGTACGATTGTTGCGGATGAAAATGGCAAGACAAGTCTTGAGGGTGTTTATGCGGGTGGGGATATTGTGACGGGTGAGGCGACTGTTATTAGTGCTATGGGTGCGGGTAAGAAAGCGGCGAGAGCGATTCATGAGTATTTGATGAAGAAGTAGGTGCTTGGTAAAAGGTATAGCCCCCCTTATTTATAGGTTGAAACTGTGGTTAGGGTTTAGGTTGTTGGCTGAGCCGAAGTTCTGCTGTGTCTAAGGTTTTGAGTGTGATTTGTTTTTGTTTGCAGGCTTTTTTGCACGTTTTTAATATGGTTTTGTTCCAGTTTTGCGGGTCGTTTATTAGCGTGACGGTTTTGTAGTTTGTGCGTTGGATGTAGTCTGCGATTTGCTTTGCGACGTATTCTATTGTTTCCTTGTTGAGTGGCATGGCGGTTTCATGTTGTGAGAGCGGGTAAACTTCGTCAAGCTCGATTGGGATTACGCCGAAAGGTGCAGCGTAAAAACAGACGTGTGCATCCTTTAGGTGTTCGCTGAGCCTTCTTTGGATTTGTTTGAATTCTGGTGATTTGTGAAAGGGTTTTGTTCGTGTTTGCGGCACGAGCAGAAGGGTTTTTGCGTTTTTGGGTGGCGTGTATCTTTCTGTTAAGCGTTTTCTGTGGCGGACTATTTCTGGTCTTGCGAGTCCGATGGAGTTGAAGAAAAATAAACCGCTTGGTTTTGTTGTTGGGCTGTATTTTTCGATGAATTCTTCATATTTCTTTAATTGTTTTAATGCTTGGAGCAGTGATGGGTGAGCGTTGGCTCGCATTTCAAGGTGTTCCCAGAGGCGTCCGTCTTTTATGGCTTGTTTTACGCGTTTCAGTTCTGCCGCGCAGACGTAGAGATTGTGCTCTGCAAGGAAGACTTCTCTTTCTTTTTGCGGTTGCTCTAGCACTTGTTTTGGCGTCGTGTATGCGCATTTTGGGCATGTGCATGGGAAATAGTCTAGTTCGTTTAGGTGGTGCGTGCCGTTTTCTGTCATGTAGCGGTTTTGTCTGGCGTATATGGCGTAGGCTGCGGAATCAAAGAAGTCGCATCCGAGGGCTATTGCTAACGCGAACATGAATGGGTGTCCAGCGCCGAAAAGGTGTAAGGGTCTGTCGGCGGGCAGGTTCATTTTCGCTGTCATTATCATGTCTACGAGCACGTCGAAGCGGTAGGTTTCCATGACTTCTGTTGGGCTTCCTAAAGCGTGAATTTGAAAGGGTAATTTGCTCATTTCGCGGGCAGATTTAGCCACAAGGTCTAGGTGTTTGCCGCCTTGGACTGGACCAACCCAGAGGATGTCGTTGCGGGTTTTAGTTTTGAAAAGCTGTTTGGCGCGTTTTAGTGTTTCTTTTACTGTGTTTTGTGCATGTGCCTTAGTGACTTTCCAGCCTGTTGGAATGTCCAAGATTGTGGCGATGTCCGTGTCTATCTGCTCTTGATATGTGATTATTTCTTCTTGCGTGATGTCTATGTTGCCATAAACGAGGATTTGGTAAGCGCCAGAGTCCGTCATTATTGTGCCGTTGAAGTCTAAGAATTTGTGTAAGCCCTCTTTGATAGGCTGGTCTTGGAAACGCTGGCGGATAATGTAAGCATTAGTTATTAACGCGTCTAAGCCAAACTCGGTCATTATCTTTTTCGGCGGAATAGGCTGAATGGCGGGGTTAACAACAGGAAACAACAAAGGAGTCTCAACAACACCACTCTTAGTCTTTAACCTACCGATTCTCGCAAGCAAATCCCGCTCCCTAACCTCAAAACTCATCATCAAACCTAAACAGAATCAGAATGAACACGCTTATAAAAATGTGGACACGTATAGTTAGCTTAAACTGTGTGGTCTTAAAATGAGTTTGTATAGGTTTGTTCGTGATGAGTTGTCTGGTGTTGTTGCTAAGGGTTTTGTTGAGCAAATCTGTCGTTTTCATCGCATTCAAGGCTCCACAATGTTTCACGAAGCCGCAGAATACGTCAGAAACGAACTGTTAAAAATAGGCTTAAAAGACGCATTAATCGAGCAGTTCACGGCAGACGGCAAAACCCAATACTGGACACACACCTCGCCCGTCGGCTGGACAGCCAAAAGCGCAGAACTCTACCTCGCCGAACCAGAAGAACGCTTAATCGCTCGCTACGAAGACGTGCCCACATGCCTACACACGTACAGCAAAGCCACACCGCCCGAAGGCGTAACCGCCGAACTCGTAGACGTAGGCAAAGGAACAAAACCAAAAGACTACGAAGGCAAAGACGTAAAAGACAAATTCGTCCTCGCCACAGGCAGAGCCCACCAAGTCCACGAAGAAGCAGTGTGGAAACGTGGCGCCTTAGCAGTAATAACAGACACGCTAACATATGAAATGCCCGGAGTCCGCGAAAGCCTAGACATACCAGACGCTCACGCCTATCAGGGCATATGGCCAAAAGCTGAAGAAATAGACAAAGTAACCTTCGGCTTCAGCCTAAGCAAGCGTCAAGGCAACATGCTTCGCGCCTTACTAGCAAAAGGCAAAACCGTGAAACTTAAGGCAAAAGTGGACGCGCAACTTTTCAGCGGCTACTCAGACGTGGTAACCGCCACAATACCGGGCAAGTCAAAACCAGACGAAGAAATCTTCCTAATCGCGCATTTATGCCACCCAAAACAAAGCGCAAACGACAACGCCTCAGGAAGCGGCTTACTAATCGAAATCGCACGCACAATAATGGCACTAGTAAACTCTGGCAAAATCCCACAGCCAGACAGAACAATACGCTTCTTCTGGGTTCCCGAAACACTGGGCACAGTCGCCTACCTATCCAAACACGAAAACACATTCAACCGCTTCATCGCAGGCATAAACCTAGACATGGTCGGACAAAACCAGGAACTCTGCAAATCCACACTAAACCTAGACCGCACACCAGACTCATGCCCCTCATACTTAAATGACTACGTTTACTCTCTAATCGAACAATCCACAAAAGAATTCGACTCGCCAACAGCCTTCGGCTCCTCATCAACCTTCCGCTACGCAGCCACAGCCTTCAGCGGAGGAAGCGACCACGCCGAATTCACAGAAGCCACCGTACACGCACCATGCGTAATGCTACTGCAATGGCCAGACCTCTACTACCACACAAGCATGGACACAACAGACAAAGTAAGCGAAGACAGCCTCAAACGCGTAGGATGGATAACCACAGTCGCAGTGTTAACACTTGCAAACGCCACAGCCGAAACCGCCTACCGTCTAGCACAGTTAACCGCATCAAAAGGAATCGCACGCTTAGAAGACGCAACCACAGAAGCAACAGAGACGCTGTTCAAGAAAAAGGAAGACCCAAAACTAAAGGGTAAACCAGAAGAATTAGCCAAAGAACTCGCAAAAACAGCCGCATACTACAAAAACAAAATAGAGCATATCGTCTGGCGAGAACAAGAAGCAACCAAATCAACCCAAAAACTCGCACAAAACCCAGAATTAGCCACGTTCATTGACACGTTATGCATGGATATTGCAAACCAAGCCAAACAAAAACTCATGCAAATCGAAGCAACACTAAACTTCATAGCCAAAAATTCCGCCCTAACCATCCCAGCCGCTATAGAAGAAACAGAACAAGAAAAAGAACTCAAAAAACTCGTTCCCAAACGCTTGTTCAAAGGCGCACTCAGCTTCGACATACTAAAGAAGGCGTTAGGAGAAAAAGAATACGAGTGGTACGAGGAAGTCTGGGAGAAAGACCCTCAATTCGCAAAGAAAATGGGCGAACTAATAAACTTCATTGATGAAAAACGAAACGCCCACCAAATCCTAACAGCAGTTTCAGCAGAATACAACGAAACCAGCCCAGAACTCGCACTAAAGTTTCTCAGAGACTTAGAAAAGGCGAAACTACTCACTTTCGAGTAGCACTATCATTATTGTTTCTAGTTTCTTTAAGAAAAAGCGGCAAAACCGCAGACGCTCCTATCGTTATGGCAGAAGCGTAAAAAGGCGCCACCATACCAAAATTATCCCAGAAAACACCGCTCAAAGCGTTCCCAATCATCAATCCAACCCAAAACGTTGTCGCCGAAACACCATTAACGAAACCCCATCTTGACTGCGGTGTAGAATCCATCATGAGAGTCTGAAAAGCCGGCCAAGACATATTCAACAACGCATTAGACAAGAACATGAAAAGAACCAACTCGGCAAAATTGCGCGAATAAGCAAACAACAAGAAAAACGGAGAAGAAGCCAAAAATGTCCAGAACATAACCTTCCTTCGGTCGAATCTGTCGCTGCATTTGCCGCCGGGAATTTGCACCACGATAGAAGCGACGCCAAAGCCGACGGCATATAATATTCCAACGAAAGTGTAATCCAAGTTAAAATTCAGCCTAGCAAAAACTGAAATCACTGGTCCTGTCACGCCGATGCCGACGCCTTGAATTATGTTAATCACCGAGAACATGACAAGCACAAACAAATATTTCCTAGCCACACGACTGCCAACATCACCTACGCTTTCAATCTTCGCCAGCGGTTTTCTCCGAGTCTCACGCATCAGAAGTGTCAAAGGAAAAACAGCCAGTATCAAAATGAAACATGCAAAGAAAGGAAAACGAACACCAAAAGCGTCAGCAGCCATTCCACCCAGAAAAGGAGCCACAGTCGAGCCTATCAGCCAAGAAATGTTCGTCCACCCGTAGGCCGAAGCCATTCCTCCATCTGCGGAAGCATCCGCCACTATTGCCCAGCGAATCGGAATATACAAACCAGTCGCGAAGCCACTCAGCATCGCCCAAGGCACCAAATCCACCCAATTGTTGGCTAAGGCGTACATTAAAGGCGGAAAAGCAGCCAGCAACGTTCCCAAAGCGTGAATTTTTCTTCTGCCATACTTGTCTGATAAGAAGCCGCTGAGAATTTGCACGCCAGCCGCAAAAGCGTTTGAAATGGAGAAGACAAAGCCGAGTTCCGTCATGGACGCGTTAAGTTCAGTGATGTAAATTGGCCATATTGGGCTAATCAGGTTAAGGGCTAAGGAGCAAACTAAGAAGACGATAGAAAGAAGCAGTATGTCCCGTCCATAACTCATAAAGCGTTTCAATCCCGTTTCCCCTAGCCAAGCTAATCAGCCATCCTTCGACAATAGCTGTCGTCTATTTAACAATTATGGGTTATACGCAATGTCGAATTGGGTAGAACATGTTTATAATTATGATTTTGTTTAGATTACCTGTTCACGGCAGGCTGAGGCTAAAACATGGTTTGCACAGTTAAAATCTACGAAAAACCAAAACTGAACAATCCAGTTTTGATAGAGGGCTTGCCAGGCATAGGATTCGTAGCCAACATAGCCGCCTTGCACTTAATCAGCGAGTTAAAAGCCAAACTTTTCGCTGAAATTCTATCAGCTTCTTTTCAAGACTTGGCTGTCACAACCGAAACTGGAGGCGCACGCTCTCCAATAAATGAACTTTACTACTACAAAGCTGAGGGTGATGGTCGAGACTTAATAATATGGTATGGCAACACGCAAGCGCTAACAACTTTTGGGCAATACGAGCTTTGCGGGCGCGTTTTGGACATAGCGGAGGAGTTGGGCTGCCGTTTTCTAGTAACTTTGGGCGGGTTTAAACAAGACGAAGTGAAGGAAGTCCCGCAGGTTTACTGTGCAGCCACAGACGCTGAAACCGTGAAAGAAGCCTTAAGCCTTGGAACAAAAATGATGGTTGGACAAATATTCGGCATAGCTGGACTCCTTGTAGGGCTTGGTGGACTTAGAGGTTTCAAGGGCTTCTCGCTTTTAGTGGAAACTCTGGGAACTTACCCGGACGCTAACGCTACGCGTTATGCTTTGTCGATGGTGAACAAGTATTTGAACATGAATGTTGACTTGTCGAAGTTGGATGTGGCTGCGGAGAAGACTCAAAAAATATTGGAGTCTTTCGGTTTGATTAGAACAGTTGTTGAACCGCAAAAGAAGGAAGAGCAGAAATTCCGCTGGTTCGTCTAAACTTACAATAATGCATAATTTAGAAAGTGCTGTAAAAGTCTTCAATTCTGCTGAGGATACTTTCTATTCTCATGTGAGGCTTCATTTCTTCTCTCCACTCCTTCGGAAGCTTCAGCCTAAGCCGTCCGGCAGCCCGCCCATCCATTATGACGATGACGCCTTTATCTTCTGGACTGCGCAAAAGTCTCCCTGCGGATTGTGCTAAAGCGTTTAAGCATGGAATGTCATTTGCGTATTCTAGGGCTTTGTCTCCGAATTTTTCTCTGAAAAACTTGTAGAGGGCTTCTTGAAGTTCTGTTCTTTTTGGGTATGGCAAGCCAACGATGACGACTGAAGAAAGCATGCTTCTTCCTTCAGTTGACATGTCAACGCCTTCGCTGATTTTGCCTCTGGCGACACCAAACACAACGCATTCACGGTTAGTTTTTAAGAAACGAAGCACATCCAAAATTTTTGTGCCTTTTTCTTCAACAACCAAAGGCGAATCAAACTCTGCTGTCTTAGCTATTTGGCGCATTATTTCATATGATGGAAAGTAAACGGCTACTCGCCCGTTGATTTGCTTGATTATCTGCGTTAAATGTTCTGCAATTCGCCTCCATTGCGTTTCATTGCGTTTTTCAAACTGTGTAGTAACCGCCTTATCCACTAAGATGAGCCTGTTTTCTGGCGGAAACGGGCTGGGAAGCTCCATGTTTCTGCAACGTTTTCGGTCAATGCCTAACACGTCAATGTAATAGTTTGCGTGCCAAAGCGTTCCAGACATTAATATGGCAGAGCGAAGTTCGTTGATGACGCTTGCAGCAACCGAAGGGTCGAGACACTTGATTCCAAGCCTTACGTGTCTTCTTCCTTCTCTGTCAAGCTCAACCTTTACGTATCGCACATAAGCTGAACCAGAAAGCTTAATCCAATTCAACAAGAAACTTGCACAGCGGGAAAGATAAGAAACTGGATTTTTGCCGACTTCAGCCCTTTTTTGCCTTATATACTCGCCTTTTTCTAGAAGTTCAGAAACAAATTCTTTCAGCTTGCCAGTTTCGATTTTAAGACTCTTTGATAAGGTGTTAGCTAATTTGTCCGTGTCAATAACGTGTTCAACATCTAACCCGTAGTTCTTGTAAACTGTTTTTCCAAACTCAACAGCCATGTTGTATAACGCATCCAAAAAGCCATAATCATCCAAGCCGAAGTCTTTAACCTCTTTCGAAGCTCGCCTAATACTTATTGATGACAACTCATCTGAAAATATCCCCGCGGCATAATAGGGTAAGCTGTGGGCTTCGTCGAAAACGCAGTTTATGTCTTTTGTTCGCAGTCCAGCCTTGCCGAGGATTGAGCCTCTAATGGCGTCTACGAGAATGTAATTGTAATTGCCAATTACTATGTCGGCGTGTCTTGTTAGTATTTTTGTCACTTCGTAAGGGCAGAGTTCTTGGCTTTGGCAGATTTCGTAGACTTCCTCTGGCATTAAGGGACCTATTTCTTTAATTTTGTTAACAACGTTGAAGGCGTGCCAGCTTGGTTTCCAGTTGCTGTAGGTTCCGTCGTAGTATTTGCATGTCTTTTCGAAAGCGCCTTCCTTTAAGCCCTTGCAATAATAGAGAAAATCGCGGTAGCTTAGGTTCTTAAGTTTTGGGTTCTCTATAATGTGGGGGCACAATTCTTTTTTGCTTTTAAAAACTGAAGCAACAAAGCTTGTACCGCAGTGTTTCTTAATGCTTTGAAGCTCTCTGCAGTAGATTTCAAGTTGGTTTCTGGTTCTGGTTAATGCGAGGAGTTTGCCAACTGAAGAATCGGACTCTTTAGCCATCAAGAAAGCGGTTAATACTGAAATGGATTTTCCAGTGCCGCATGGAGAGGAAAGCAAGCCTACATTTCCATTTTTAATTATGTCAAAAGCAAATTTTATTGCTTTAAGTTGGAAGGGACGAAATTCTGGGTAAGGAAAGAATTCTCTAACTAACCTATGAAAATCATTCTTACTTTCGGTTTCTGTTTGAGTTAGCTCATCAGCCATAATAATCATTCTTCATCTATTATCCAGAGAAACATAAGAAAGGAAGGAATGAAGAGTCATTTTTGCAAGCGTTATCCTTTAATGTCACTGATGAATTGCTCGTAGACTTTCTGCACGCGTTCAGCCGCTGGACCAGAGCCTTCAACAACGCCCTTCTCTGTAACTTTGACTTTGTCCATAACCCAAATGAACCCTTTATCCTCGTAAAGCCTCACCATGGTTGGGAACACCTTTTCCAAACGGTCTGCGAGTGCTTTAATGTCGAAGGGTTTTTCCACACTTATAATTTGGGCTATCGTAGCTCCGTTTAGGAAAACTCTATGCAGCGCTTTTCCAGTTTCGTCCTTTGCTTCTCCTAGGCATAGGCTTAAAGTGTCAGGGTTAATGCCGATTAATGTTCCATTGTAGGTTTTTCCAGTCGTGGTCGCTACAACCACACTCTTGTCAACTAACGCTGTGACTTCAGCGAAGAATTTTCTCTGCGCTACTGACAATCTTTCAAACCTCCATTATCACCCTTAACACTTATGAAAACCCATATTTAGGATTTTAACAAAACACAAAAGCACTCTCCAACACAAACTATCGAATGAGATTGAGATTAGCCTTTTCTCGGAAGAACCTTTGCGTTAGAGACGGCGAAAGCATGAAATGCACATATAAGAGCTTAAAATAACATCTCAAAATGGCAGGAAAGAACCGCATTGAATGAACTTAAGTCAATTGAAGAAACAGCACAACGTATTCTACAAGAAAATCCAGCCGCTGCCGTTCGTTTTCGCCTCTTACGTGATGTCTTAAAACTGTCACCTCCTAATGGCGAGCTTATCAGTGCCAAGCAGGAAATGTTACAGAGCCGATGGGTTCTGGAACTTAAAAAAGAACAGAAGGAAGATGGAAGTTGGGGAAGATTCCACTCCACAATGAAAACCAAAGGAAAAATCTTAACCACCGAAGCCGCAGTTGAAAGAGGCTTAGCATTAGGCTTAGAAGCATCAGACCCCATTCTTCAAGCCGCAATAAACTATCTTTCACGCTTACTCGATGGGTCACTTGAATTTCCAGACCCGCCAGAACGAAACAACCGCTGGGCTACTGGTAAGCAACTTTTTGTCGCCGCAACCTTAGCCAGAATATGCCCAACTCACACGGCTCTTGACAAAACATGGGAAATGTGGGCTACAATCGCAAAGCAAACATTCACTTCAGGCAAATACGACCCGGAAGCAGAAATGCGCGCACATCAGATGCTGACTGGCGCTTCTGTTAAAAACAGCTATTTAATGCTTAACGGCAAGTATCAATTGGCTCTTCTTGGCTCAAGAGCAGCAAGTCTTCCAAAAACTCTTGAATTCGCCCTTATAGATTGGGTGTGGCACAAAAAGAATAGCGTTGGCTATCTGGGAATTCAATTGTCGAATCCTTCTAATCATTTTACACCCAGCATGTTAGACAGATTTTTCACGTCACTTGAATTGCTTTCTTGCTTTCCAAGCTGGCGAAAATTTGCAAGGAACATAATTGACTGGTTGTGGACACAAAGGAATAATGAAGACTTATGGGATTTTGGACCTCGAGCAAACACGTCAGTTTATTTTCCTCTTTCAGAAAGCTGGCGGAGAACGAGGCACCGACAGCATGATTGGTCAACACGTGTTCTTGCACTGCTCAGAAACTATTATGAAACCCAGAACAAATTGAAATAAAAAGAATGTGGGCTATTGAAAATTGTTTATGTCGTCTGCGAGATATGTCAAGTCGAAAGGCTTCAGTATTATCCCTGTTTTCAAACTCACGAGAAAAGATTGGACATCACTTGCAAAGTCAACAAAGTTTAATATGAAATCCCGCATGAAATCCGCATATTTGGAATAATTCTTGTGAACCGAAACTATTACACCATCTTTTCCCAATCCTTCTCCATCAGAAGCAAAAATCACATTAGGATGCTTCTTGTACCATTCTTTCACTAATCGAATGTTCTCTTCAACTTTAGTTTTCTCATAAGTTCTAGCTTTCACGAACGTGAACGCTAAAAGCTCGTAGCCAATCTTGCCAAATTCCGGAACAATCGTGTAGCTTCTAACATATTTGTCCGCGAGTTTCCTAAGTCTAGTCACAGTCGGCTGCGATAAATTAACGGCTTTAGCTAGTTCTCTATCGCTCCTTTTTGAGTTACGAATTAACTCTTTCAACAGTTTAATGAGGTTTTCTTGTTTCATGGCATTTTGCTGTGTTCTCAAAGCTATTAATGTTTTCGAAGTAGAAATTAAGATTTGCAGAAAACGCGTTTCCAAACTACGCTTTGCAGTAAATTACTTCTTTCTTTTCGGAAAAAGCGTGCCAAGTTTTTCTTCGTTAAGGGGCTTAGTGGCTAAACTTACAAGAAAGTAAACCACGGCAGACCCCAACATCAAAGCCAGCGCCCAATGACCCCAATGATATAAGCCGAAAATTTTTCCATACGCGTTTGGATGCAAAACAGTCAAAACCAAACCATAAATTATTGTGGCAATCGCGCCCCATTTTGTGGCTCTCTTCCAATACATTGAAACGCCGACGACGAAAAAGAAAATCCCCGCCTGAGCCACGGCGGAGCCAGCCATAAACTCTGAAAGAATAGGCGGAGGCGACGTTAGAGTCCACCATAAGGGTATGGCAATGAACGGAACAAGCATAGCTTTTGTAAGCCACAAAAGTTTTCTTGAAGAAACTGTTGGACGCAAATTGTAAATGAAATCTCTTGTGACGTTAGTTGCCATAATCATAACCATCCCAGCTAAAGTTGCAACAGACGCCGCGAAAACGCCAGCTGCAAATAAGGAAGCAAGTGGAACTCCGCCGATACTTATGCTCACGAATGTTGCCGCTGAATCTCCATACATGGGCTTGTATTGCACCGTCATTAGAGCGTCTCCCCAAACTGCTCTCGCAGCAAATCCGACAACACCAATCCAGAGCGGCGTCAAGCCACCAACGATTAGTATTAGAAGCATCATCCAATATTCACGCTTGCCAATTTTTCGAGTGCCAAGAAAACGCGCCATGTTATGTGGAAAACCCGTAGCCATAAAAAGAAACATTAAAACCGCAGCGGTAACGCCAACCCAATCCGCACCTGCAAAAGCTAAGCCTTCAGGCGCAGGCAAAGGCAAAGTGTAATCTTTCAGAGGTATTGAAGTTTCAATGCCGCCGGGTTTCGTGAAAGTTTGCATTCTAATAGTGTCTGCAATGTTTGCTGGTCCACCTGCCCAAGCGAGCGCTGCCATGCCCAATATCCAACCAACCACGGTTAGAAGGATTCCTTGAAAACAAGAGACCCACTGCGTGCCAGTGTAACCGCCAACAGCAATGTAAACAAGAACAAAGATGGCGGTAGCCACGAGGCTCCAGTGGAAGGACGTGTTTGTCGTTACGGTCCAGACAGTTGCCATAGCCTTGTACTGACCCACACAATACACTATGAGGAGAATAATCATGGCAAATCCGGCTAAAGCTTGCACAAATCTGCTTTCAAACCTTACACGCAACATTTCAGGAACGGTTCGCGCTCCAAGTGCTACGTATCTTCGCATTCGATAGCCAATAACCAAGCACAATGCGGTGCCCATTATACACATTGTGCCTATTAACCAGCTACCAGCCCAACCGTAAGCGTACCCTAACCCGGCGTTTCCAAAAATTGCCCAACCACTCAAGTAAGAAGCGATTAAAGCAAAACCGGTAACGAAAGGACCTATGTCTCTACGTCCTACTAGCCATTCTTCAAAACTTTTAGCTTTCCTTCTCATGAAAAAGCCCAGAAGAACACTTATGGTTAAAAACGCGACAATAGCTGCAATTACGCCAGCCGCGACTTCTGAAGAAGCTTCAGGTATAGGCGCGCTCATCAGTCTTCCTCCCAATAGTAACGCGTTTTTATCAGAACTGCTAAAACGCCAAAGACTATTGCCAAGAGCGCGTGTCCCCAGTAAGCGTACCATTCACCCAGCAGATACGCAAAGATTGGAACCAGAATTACACAAAGAATTAGAATGGCTGAGAGGATGTATACTTTCAGCCGGCATCTCCTCTTTGTTGTTCTTTTTCATCCATCAGACTTGATATTTAAGTTATTCTAGGAACAACCTATGGAAAAGACGTTTGAACTAGGCTTGCCGAAAAATCGCTTATGGGGCTTTGTTTTTCCTTTTGCGTGCAGTTTTCGGTGATTTTTCTTGCATCATGGTTTCTTCCAAAGAGTTTGCTTTGCGTAGTTCTTCCATGTACCAGCCTCTATCGCGAGAGTAGTTTAAGCCAACAATTATCCCAAAGACTATGAGGGAAAATCCGCTTATTACCAGTGATAGACCTAAAACTGCTCCCACAAACGGTTCAGTGACGTATGGAAAAATAAGGAACCAATTTGGTTGCGGTGTTAGGCTTAGGGTTTCGAGAATACCGCCTACGAGAAATATGGCGCCTGCTAAAAACATTAGGTAAGATAGGGTTTCGTTGTGTCTTGATTCTTCCGCTTTCTCGTGAAGGTAATCTCTGAAGGACATGGAAGTTCAATATGTCAGATAATTGAACGTGTACGTAAATCTTATTATATTCAAATAAACATTCCAAAAATGAATCAATAATAACTAAAAAACAAATGGGGAACAATGCTTGGCACTTACAAAAGCAATAATCTTCGACTTCATTGGCACCTTAACAGATGTTAAAAACTACAGCCTAGAAAACTCGAAGGTCAAGTTGCATAAGGCAATTGCCGAAGCAGGATTCAGCGTTAGTCTTGAAAGTTTTCTGGAAGCTTATAGTCAAGCGCACGAAAAATACCGCGTCATACGCTACCAAAAACTGGTCGAAGTGACAAATGCCGTGTGGATTTCAGAAGCCCTGAACACTCTCGGATTTAAGACAAGTCCAGAAGACACACGCATAAAAGTAGCCGTTAATGTCTTCTTTGAAGATTACGTGAATTCCTTTGAGCTTAGACAATGCGCAAAAAAGATGCTTAGTAAAGTCTGCGGAGACTATAAACTTGGTTTAATCTCAAACTTTACCTATGCACCAGTAATTTATGCTGGTTTAAGGAAACTGGACATAAACAAGTTTTTCAATGCAATTTTGGTTTCGGAAGCTGTCGGTTGGCGCAAACCTCACACGAAAATTTTTGAAGAAGCAATCAGAAGGCTTGGAGTGACAGCAGAAGAAACTGTTTACGTGGGAGACAGCCCATTAGAAGACATAAAAGGCGCAAAAGCTGTTGGAATGAGAACAGTTTTTGTTCCTTCACAGTTTTATTCGCTTGAAAACCTCACGGAAAGCCAGCAGAAACCAGACTTGATTGTAAAAGACATCTGCACACTTTGCAAAGAAATCCAAAATTTTTTAAAATAGTGATATTAAAGAAGTGATGCTTTAAAGAGGATGAAGAAACAAAAATGAATCATTAGAAACGTGTCTGCTCAAATAGTGGAAGAAAGCCTTTTAAACCTCCCCAATGGATGCTACTGCTTCTCAACGCAAAATACAACGGAGGTGGAAAGGCTATGACGAAAAAGGCGTTAATTGAAATCTTGCTTGTGGAAGAAAGTGCCGAAAAAGCCAACAAGGAAATCGAAAAAGAGATTCGCGATGAACTTTCAGAGAATACACATGTAATTCCATGGGCAGCAAAAATAGAAAAAATGCAGGTCATTAACCAATGAACACTCTGCTAAAATTGAATTTGAAATAGGAAAAGCAAATTTCCATAAATTTTAGACGTTAAAATTCATTTTCCAAAAGATAAACCATGCATCAGACCGACTATTGTTTGCACAAACAAGACTGAAAAGAGCAACAAATAGGCTATTCAACAAACATAAACTCAAAATCATCTTTTACCTTAATATGGTGCGGTCGCCGGGATTTGAACCCGGGATCGCAAGCTTGGAAGGCTTGTGTCCTAAACC